>DKNL01000189.1:0-4993 GCA_002474325.1 Opitutales bacterium UBA7389 | reverse complement strand
GCTAAACACTGAAATTTCTTCAGAGCTCCTTTATTTTCAGATTGCGGAACCAAACTCGATGTCCGTGATCCTGGAGGCTGATGTGGCCTTTGCCGGTGGTGGCATAGAGCTCCCAGTTCTTGAATTTAGCATTGGCAATCTGCTCATTCCACTCAGGACTATGCATCTCGTATTCCGCGGTTTTGACTCCATTTAGCCAATACTCCACGTGGTTGCCGTCCACCAGAATTCGACTGGTGTTCCATTCGCCAATGGACTTGGTGGCATCTTCAAACGCGGGTTCAACAGCGTAGTGAGCTCCCGTGTAGTTTGGTGGAGTGACGGATTCACCCTTACCGTTGCGAAAGCCGAGATTGTCGAGAATCTGATACTCCGGGCCCGTATGATAAGGTTTAGCGGGTCCTTCCGCTACGTGAAACATCACGCCTGAATTCGTTCCTTTCTCGATCTTCCAATCGAAGCGAAAATCGAAATCGTCGAACTGCTTTTCAGTAATGATATTTATCTGAGGCCGATCCTCCTTCTTTCCATCGAAGTAGAGTGTTTCATCGACCGCCTGCCAGGCTCCCTGGATATCGATTCCGTTGTATCCGCGCCAACCGGACAGGGATTCTCCATCGAAAAGCGAGGTCCAATCATCGCTGGCAACGTCACCATCGGACGCATTCGAACAGCCCCAAAGCGGGAGGACCACAGGGCAGAGAATCAAATACAATAGCTTTTTCATAAATAAAGAATGTTCGATCCGTAAGATGTTAAAGTCAACTATCCCTAGCGGCTCTTGCTGTTGCGGACGACCTGGGCCATCTCATTTTTCAAACGATCTACGATTTCCGGCCGTTCGGTATACAGGTTTCGTGTTTCGCCGAGATCGTTTTTCATATTGTACAGCTGACCTGCCGGTCCTTGCGGTTCTGGGGCAGATTGCCGATTGCCGCCCCCGTCAGCCAAGGGATCCCCGCCACGAACGCCGCGATCCGAAAATCCGCCAGAACCGCGACCATCGATAAACTTCCAATCTCCCGAACGAATCGTCATCAGTCCGCCACTACCCGACTTCATAACTACCGACTTCCGCACGCGTGTATTATACGATTTCTGTCCGGTCATGTCCGGCAGAAAGCTGAAACTATCGGGCCCAGCGTTCGGAGGCAGCTGCACCTCCAGGATATCGGCAAACGTAGCCATCAAATCCGTGAAGCAAACCAGTCTATCCGTCGAAGTTCCCGCCTCAACGCTTCCTGGCCAACGAGCTATAAACGGCATGCGGTGACCGCCTTCCCAGGCATCCGATTTCATTCCCCGCAATCCACCCGCGGAATCATGGCCTAATCGTTCGACATCCTGATCATACCAAACCGGACCATTGTCGGAGGTGAATATGACAAGCGTATCGTCCTTCATGCCTTCTTTATCCAAAGCCTTGAGAACGCGGCCGATCTCGTCATCGACCATCATCATGAAATCCCCGTACATCGATGCTTCACTCTTGCCGACGAACTCTTCGGAAGGGAGCCAAGGCGTATGGGGAGCTGGATAGGCCAAATAGAGCATCAATGGCTTGTCCGCCCGAGATCGATCTTTCGAATGAGTCTCGATCACTTCGATGGCCTCATCGCTAAAACGAGGTAAGACGCCTTCGAGCGTTAGATCCGGAGAGATTCCTCCCGCTCGCGAAAATTCGCCTTGGATCGGCGTCCATCCTTCAGATGACACTGCTTCGATATAGTTGGTTGGCGGAAGCACCGCCTTGTCGCCACGAATATAAAAATAGGGAGGGATGTCGGTGGATGCGCGAATGCCGAAGTAGCTATCGAATCCCCGGTCAACCGGACCGCCTGGAAGAGGATTCTGATAGCCCGTTTCCTCGAAGCCTAAATGCCACTTGCCCACCATGGCGGTGTAGTAGCCTTGAGACTTCAGGAGCGAGGCGATGGTCATTTGCCCCTCTTTGATCAACGCCTTTGTCGGCCATACTGTGACGTCGGTACGGAATGGATACCGTCCAGTCATCAGTCCATAACGAGACATGTGACACAAAGGGCCGGGCGCATGGGCGTCTCGGAACATCATTCCCTCTGCCGCCAGCTTATCTATATACGGAGTGGCGATCTTCGAGTCGGGATTAAAGCACCCGGCATCTCCGTACCCCATATCATCGACGAGGATCACTAGGATGTTCGGCTTTTCGGCCGAGGCAATTGCAGCCGCCAGGAGGGCGAGAATTGAAAAAAGTAATGGATGGTTTTTCTTCATAACTATTAACGGTAGCGGCCGATCCCCGAGCGGCCATGTTTAAATAACTCGAAGAGCGCAGTCGTTATTCTTCCCGAACCACCATAATGTAGGAGCGGCTTTACGCCGCGATATGGCACGTCCCCAAGAATCGCGGCAAAAAGCCGCTCCTACAAAAAAGCTTCTCACGCCAAAATTGGTTCAACCACCTTCCCGTGAACGTCGGTTAATCGGTAGTGGCGGCCTTGAAACTTGAAGGTCAGTCTCTCGTGATCTACGCCGAGCAGGTGAAGCATGGTAGCATGCAGATCGTGCACGCTGACAGGATTCTCGGCTATGTTGTAGCTAAAGTCATCAGTCTTCCCGTAAGCCATACCGCCTTTGACGCCACCGCCCGCCATCCAAATACTGAAGCAACGTGGATGGTGGTCGCGACCATAATTCTCAGGAGTCATTTTACCCTGATTATAAACAGTTCTTCCGAATTCTCCTCCCCAAACCACCAGGGTATCATCGAGCATTCCTCGGCGCTTTAGATCCGTGATCAAACCGGCCGTTGGTTGATCCGTAGCTCTACATTGCCGTTTCAACTGATTCGGTAAATTTCCATGCGTGTCCCATCCTCGATGGAAGAGCTGTACAAAGCGGACACCGCGCTCGGAAAGCCGTCTCGCTAAGAGGCAATTGTTCGCGTAGGTTCCCGGCTTGCGAGCATCCTCACCATAAAGATCGAAAACGCTTTCCGGCTCCTTGGAGACATCCGTCAACTCGGGAACAGAAGTCTGCATGCGAAAGGCCATTTCGTATTGGGCTATACGCGTCTCGATTTCCGGATCCCCATAATCGTCGAACTTCATTTCATTCATAGCCACTATGTGATCCAAGGTTTTACGACGCAGCTTTGAACTCATTCCGTCTGGATTGTTCAAATACAAAACGGGGTCCTTGCCACCTCCAAATTTGACCCCTTGATGCTTAGTCGGCAAGAAACCCGCTCCCCAAAGTCTATCGTACAAGGGCTGGCCTCCATTGTGGGAAGTCATAGCGACAAAAGCTGGGAGATTTTCGTTCATGTTTCCTAATCCATAGGAAAGCCAAGCTCCCACACTGGGGCGTCCCGCAATCTGGAAGCCCGTCTGGAAAAAAGTAATCGCCGGATCGTGATTGATGGCATCCGTGTGCATAGAATTTATCATGCACACTTCATCCATGACCTCCGCCAAATGCGGCATTACTTCCGTATTGAGCCAAATGCCGCTCTTCCCTGTCCTCTCGAACTTGAAAATCGATCGGGCTACGGGGAATGAACTCTGTCCTGCTGTCATTCCCGTCAGTCGTTGCCCATTGAATACCGATTCAGGCACTTCTTGATTATGGACCTGATCCAGATGGGGCTTGTAATCGAACAGGTCCATTTGAGGAGGCCCGCCAGACTGGAAAAGAAAGATTACTCGCTTCGCCTTGGGAGCGAAATTGGGGAATCCAGGCAAGCCACTCGCCGGCTTGTCCTGGGCGAATAGCCGCTTATTCAAAAGGGATCCCAATGCCACAGCTCCAATTCCCTTGGCGGCCTTGCCCAGAAAATAGCGGCGTGTCGTCGTTAAAGGATTACCCGTCGACTTGTTGTAATCAGGACAACCGTTTTTCAAAGCTCTCATCAATGATCTCCTTCCTTACTCACTCCTTAGTCACCGTTTCGTCCAAATTTAGAAGCATGTTAGCCAACGTTGTCGCCGCAGCCAAATCCCGCGGGTCAAAAGACGGATCTGTCTTCGATTCGCCTATAGCAATCAGCTGTTCGGCGCCAACCAAATCATTTTCGAATTCGCTCTTATATTCCTGATATGCTTCCTCGAGCAAGCCCTGTTCTTTCTCGCTGGGCTTTCTGGCCAGCACGGATTCAAAGCCAAATTCAATCTGAACGGATTCACTAGTCCCACCTTCCCTGAGAATTCGCTGCCCCAGGTTCCGAGCTGCCTCCACATACATTTTCTCATTGAGAAGCGTCAATGCCTGCAGTGGTGTGTTGGTTCGCGTCGAGCTAATCCGGCAAGATTCGCGATCTGCAGCGTCCATTAGGGCCATCGATGGCGGTGGAACCGTTCGCTTCCAAATCGTGTACAAGCTTCTTCGATACAAATCATCGCCTTTGGACTGCCTGTACTTCATGTTGCTCATCAAATCCCAGAGTTTATCAGGCTGATAGGGACTTACCGACGGGCCTCCTTGACGCTCGACCAGCAAGCCGCTCAAGGACAAAGCTTGATCGCGAGCCGTATGAGCGGAAAGCCGTTGTCGCGGGCCACGGGCCAAAAGAATGTTCTCAGGATCTCTCTCGAGCAATTCAGACGTTACCCGCGACTGCTGGCGGTAGGTTGCACTGGAGACGATGAGCTTTTGCATAGCCTTTATGTCCCAGCCTTGGCGAACGAACTCATCAGCAAGCCAATCAAGCAACTCAGGATGGCTGGGCCAATCGCCTTGCAGGCCGAAATCCTCAGCAGTCTTCACTAAACCTCTTCCGAAGTATTTGATCCAATAGCGATTCGCCGCGACTCTTCCCGTAAGTGGGTGCTCGCCACTAACGAGCCATCGGGCGAACCCAAGGCGATTCCTAGGAGCTCCAGCGGAGAACCCCGAAAAGACTTCCGGCAACGCAGGCTCCACTTCGTCACCATATTGGTGATACACGCCTCTCTCGCGGATCTGAGTCGGAGAAGAGTTTTCCATTTCCTCCATCACCATCGTCGTCGGAAGA
>DKNL01000322.1 GCA_002474325.1 Opitutales bacterium UBA7389 | reverse complement strand
AGAGACCACCACCCCAAATGTTTCACGAAATGGATGGCCGGAGCTGGAATAAAAGGAGGAACGGTATATGGCGAAACAGACGATTTCGGATACAACATCGTCAAAGACCCTGTGCACATTCACGATCTCAATGCCACTATTCTCAATCGATTCGGCGTTGATCACGAACGACTGTCCTTTAAGCACCAAGGACTTGACGTGCGTCTAACGGGCGTCGAGAAAGCCAAGCTGATTGATGAAATCCTTTCTTGATCGACGCTAAGGTTAGGCTTTCGAGATTGCTCAAAAATCGTGGAGATGGTATCAGTATTCTTCGCGGGAACCCATTGTCCAAACTCCTTTGGGACGGCTAAGATGGCTCAAATCGTGCTGAAAGATTCAATCGTATAACAACGATTCCTTTTTGCAATTTCCCGTTAGCATCCTGCATAACAGTCAAGTTCGGTCTTGAATTAGAGGGTCGCCACATGACCCAAAACACTCCTTCGCTTAGACGACCCCGGGTCAATGATGTAGATTATGGGATTGGCACATGGCACGCGGTAGCCTTTCGAAGAGCAGCTCGATTCAGTAGACGCTAGCATATTGATAATTGGGCCAACGCTTCTCCCAGCTAGGTCGAGCTAATCGAAAACCAGAAAATGTTCCGTTAAGCTGGACTCTATTTTAGGTGGGGTACGACAATCGACACTCTACATGCCTATAATCGGACAGGAAGCCCTTTGGATATCGACGAATCGGAGGGCACGCTATGGCGGCTGGAATCGAGAATAGGCTCTACGATCGCCGGCGAGTCGATTTAGTAACCACCGAGGATTTCCATGTTGGCAAACTGAAAAAGCTAATCGAGAATCCGCATACGAGTGACGCTTCTTAACTGAGAGGCTCTTTAGTTTACCTTTACTAGTACAAAGTCGACGTTTCGAATTTTTAGCCTCTATAAGCAAATCGTCCAAATCGTGAATACTGCTTTCAATAAGCTTTTCAGATCCGGCAACCACCCTCCCGGTACTCCGCTTCTTAGAACCTACCGGAGGCGCGGTATCCGCAATCTAACGGCGCCCGAGTTTGCCTCTACAACCTTGGGGCTCTAGCATCCAACCAGAACTGCAGTTTTTTCTTGTTGATCGCTTGAGTTTTTACCCAGCGGCAGAAAAAGCTTTCCATGACCCACGTCCGAAGCGACATTAAGTGGGCTCGATTACCGATCGTCAGACAGATTATCAGGACATGAAACGTTTATCCCTTTTCCGCTTTCAATTTTGGAAACCATCATTTGCCGGGGTCTGTTGCCTGTTGCCGCTATTCGTGTGCGAAGCCAAGAAATCCAACATCGTCTTCATTCTTGCCGACGACCTCGGCTGGAAAGATCTCAGTGTTGAAGGCAGCGATTTTTACGAAAGCCCTCATATCGACCGAATCGCCAATGAAGGCATGCGGTTCACTCAAGGATATGCTACCTGCCAAGTTTGCAGTCCCTCAAGAGCTAGTCTCATGACCGGCAAGTATCCAGCACGTCTGGATATCACCAACTGGATTGGCGCCCGAGAGAAAGAAGACTGGAAACGAAACACCAAACTGCTCCCCCCTGCTTACACCTGGAGCCTCCCTAAAGAAGATACGACCTTGGCGGAGGCCTTCAAAAGAGCTGGTTATACCACCTTTTTCGCCGGTAAATGGCATCTGGGAGGCGAAGGATCGTTTCCTGAAGACCACGGCTTCGATATCAATATCGGCGGGCATCACCGAGGTAGCCCACCGGGTGGCTATTTCTCGCCCTATGAGAACCTGAAAATGGAAGATGGAGAAATAGGTGAATATCTACCCTCCCGCTTAGGAGAGGAGACCGCCAGGTTCATCGAGTCGCACAAAGATCAGCCCTTCCTAGCCTACCTTTCCTTTTACAATGTACACGGCCCTATTCAAACAACGAAAGCGTTGTGGGAAAAGTACCGGGAAAAGGTAACCAATCGACCGATTGCCAAGTCGCGCTTCTTGATCGATCGCACGACTCCGGTGCGGCAAGTCCAAGACAACCCCTTGTATGCAGGCATGGTCGAAGCCATGGATGACGCTGTAGGTATGGTTCTGAATACGCTCGACCGACTAGGCCTCGAAGACGATACGATAATAGTATTCACTTCAGACAACGGCGGCGTTTCAGCTGGTGATGGGAAAGCGACATCGAATTTGCCTCTCCGCGGCGGCAAGGGACGGCAATGGGAAGGCGGCATCCGTGAGCCCTTCTACATCAAATGGCCAGACTCCACTGTCCGCGGTGGTGTTTGCGACATCCCTGTAATCGGAAATGACTTCTTCCCTACCCTGCTAGAACTTGCCGGCATCGACCTGCTTCCGAAACAGCACATCGATGGCGTCAGCCTAGTTCCATTGCTTAAGGGAGATTCCATCGAAGAGCGATCCTTGTACTGGCATTATCCGCACTATGGGAATCAAGGCGGAGAACCCTCTTCGATTGTTCGCAAGCGAGATTGGAAGCTGATCTACTACTACGAGGATCGCCGTAGTGAACTGTACGATCTAGCTAGCGATCCTCAAGAACAGAGGAATATAGTTTCCGTTTACCCGGAATTGGCTGCCACTCTTAAAGCCGAACTGCAAGACTGGCTCGACGAAGTTGGCACCAGCTACCCCTACACCAATCCCAATTTCGATGCCATCCAGTACGCTGAACAAGAGGTGAGAATACGGGAAGTCGATATGCCGAAACTTGAAACTGACCATGCCGCTTTTCTGGAAGAAGACTGGTCACCCCCGAACGGTTGGTGGGAAAAGACGGGGAGTCGCAGATAGTCTCCTTGACGACATAAAGTGACACCGATCAAAAGCGATGCTGGACAAGCAGAATTGTGCCGCTAGCGATCGAGCAAGTTAAAACTCAATTTTTAGTCGAGCATAGGAGCGCGTTCATCACACGAAATTCTTCGACTTATCCTATGGAGATCGCGGCGTAAAGCCTCCTACAAGACGTTGATGATGCTCTCTCTGTAATTCAAACTGAAATTTAGGAAGGAACGAATCCCTTCTTGTAGTCGTATTGACTCTCCAGGTACTTATTAGCGTCGCGATTATTGGTAATGTGCATCCGCTTAGCATTGTACTTGATTTTACCACCCGCCTGCATGGCGACGAGTCCCAGTAGTGCCGTTTCTGTAAAATCTGCCGCATAGCTGAAATCTGAACCCGACTTTTTCCCTGCCTTGATGGAATCGGTGAACTCCTTAAATGGCCCGCCCTTGACCCGTGGAAGCGTCTTTGGCGGAAGTGCCCTATTGGAGCGCAGTTCTCTGAAATAATTATCCGGATACACGCGCACAGACGAACTATAGGTATCCGTCCAGATCGTTCCTTTAGCACCAATAATGAAAGTGCCGCTCGAATTCTTTTGGCGCTTGCGTCCATTCTCGAGCGTTTCGTTGGCGAAGAAATCGGGCTCGACACCTTCAATCTTGTTCAGGTCCGGTATGCGATCGCCGTCCATCCAAATCACCTTGGGAGCCTTGAGCCCCTTGAATTTGAATTCGATCGTCGACGCCATTGGGAAGGTTTCATCGTGAGAACCCGAAACGTTAGCATCAATCTCGATAGGCAGCCCCAAATCCAATCCTGAGAACGAGGAATCCATGATGTGGCAAGCCATGTCCCCTACTGCGCCACAGCCGTAGTCCTTCCAGCCACGCCAGGCGAAGGGGACTATTTTATCGTCAAAGGATTTTTTCGGGGCAACTCCAAGCCATAAGTCGTAATCTAAGGTGGCAGGGACCGGTACATTGCGCCTTTTTATTGCACCTTGAGGCCAAATTGGGCGGTTCGTCCAGTGAATCACTTCGACGACGTCTCCAATCACACCAGCTTGAGTCCATTCCTTGATGTAGCGGAGGCCTTCGTGCGTATGACCTTGGTTACCCATTTGAGTGATAACACCGGCTCTGGCCGCGGCCTTTTTCAGTTCGCGAGCCTCCCAAATGGTGCGCACTAACGGCTTTTCGCAGTATACGTTAATGCCTTGCTCCAAAGCCCAACGGGCGACTGGGTAATGCATATGATCGGGAATAGCGATCGAGACGGCGTCCACCTTTCCCGCGATCTTATCGAACATCTTGCGATAGTCTTTGAAGCGGGGAACGTTGGGGTGCTGATCGTAAGTCGGCGCGGC
>DKNL01000210.1:4148-5521 GCA_002474325.1 Opitutales bacterium UBA7389 | reverse complement strand
AAACAGACAATTAGGGAATCGGCGGCGAGTCCGTTACCCAGCGACGCAATAGGGAAGCTAAGACAGCGTTGAATAATTCCTGGTAGAAAAGTAGAACAAGCTGCTCGTTTCGATGCAGACTGGAAGCCCGCGCTATGAGGCGTTCCGCCTCGAAAAGCAGGTGAGCCACGAGCGTTCCCGGACGAGTAGACGAGTGGTGAAAAGGTAGTCGGTTTTTCAAATCGTTCAGCGGAATTGGTAACGTGATCAATTCCGCTGAACAGACTAGGGAGGCTGCTCTCGTTTGGACTAGCCCTTCAGGATGGTCTTCGCTTCGTTCCGTTTGAGCGGCGTCGTCTGATAGGAATAGAATGGATCGACGTGATCGTTGATCCATAGGTTAAGCTGGTTCTTCAGGCGATTCTTTTGTTGAACGTATTTGCGATTTTGCGATAGGTTAACGATCTCTTCGGGATCCTTCTCAAGATCGTAGAGCTCTTCTCCCCAATCAGTATAGAGATTGTATTTCCACTTGGCTGTTCGAATGGATCGAATGGGATTCACCCAGGTCTGCTTGCCGTAGTATTGGGAAATGACGTAGTCACGCTTCGGTTCGCGTCCTTTACCGGTGAGGATCGCCGCTACGGATTGGCCATGGCAATCGATCGGCTCAGCTCCGGCGAGCTCGAGAAGCGTCGGAACGGTGTCGACGTTGACCCAAGGATAGTCGGACTCCCTCCGCTCGGTTTGGCAGGGCAAGCGAATCGACATGGGAATGCGCAACATGTGTTCATACATGAAAGGCCCTTTGAATACGAGTCGGTGAAACGTATCCATATCTCCATGATATGAAGTATTGATAACGATGGTGCTGTCCCAAAGCCCTAGGCTTTTGAGCCTGTCGACCACTCGGCCTACATGATCGTCGTAGAGTTTGACCTTCTGCCGATAGAAGTCCCGGTAGCCCTTCCAGGTCTCCTCATTGGCATTGATGATAAACTCCCCTTGGTTGTGCTCCATGAATTCGCGATGCACCTTAGGCACGGTATCGAAATTCTGATGGTACCATGACTCAGGCAGCTCGACATCGTCGATTCTAACATCGTTCTGCCCTGGCTTGTAGTGATAGATATCATGAGGATCTAGATACATCAAAAACAGGGCGAACGGCTTGTCATGGTTTGCGTGGCGATCGAGGAAATCCAGGCCCCGTTCCGTTGTTTTTGCATCCGGGCCTCGCTTATTTTCTTCGTTCCATCCCGAATTGCCTATTGGATGATCCCCGAGGTGCCATTTCCCGAATATTCCGGTTTTGTATCCCGCTTTCTGGAGATGGCTGCCTATCGTAGGGAGATCGAGGTCGGTGCCTCCGAGCGAATTAGCATTGTTTAGCA
>DKNL01000210.1:0-3810 GCA_002474325.1 Opitutales bacterium UBA7389 | reverse complement strand
AGCAGCTCCTGTGGATTGAATGAATTTACGGCGAGATTGATTCATGCTTTTTATAATTGGTAGATTCTTTCAGCATTGCCGCCAAGAATGGCGGATTGTTCGGAGGCGGATAGCTCGCCAATGGCGGTTTTCACTGTATTAAACCAGCGGTCGTAGCCTGTGCGAAGAAGGCACACGGGCCAATCAGATCCGAAAAGGAGTCGCTCCGGTCCGAAAGCTTCTAGAGCGGTTTGGAAGTAGGACTCTAACAAATCGGCGTTCCATTCTGGAACCCTAACCTCTGTGGCCATGCCGGAAAGCTTGCAAGCGACATTGTCACGACCGGCCAGTTCAATGATGTTTTTACGCCAACTCTCGTCGAAAGCCCGCGAATCGATACGTGGCTTGGCTATGTGATCGATAACAAATTGCTGATGGGGATGCCGGGCCACGAACTCGATTGATTGAGGCAGGTGCTTTTCAAAAATGAGGATATCGTAGACGAGGTCGTAGTTGGCCAGTTTGCCTATTCCCTGGTTGAACTCCTTGCCCAAGATGAAGTCGTCGTCTGGCTCGTCGTGGACAACGTGTCGGGCTCCTACGAGAGCTGGATGTATAGCGAATTGGTCCAGCGATTCTGATACATTGGCATCGCGAAAAGGGAACCAGCCGACAACGCCCTTAAGGAAAGGATTTTTCTCAGCGAGGGTAAGTAGCCACTCGGTCTCTTCTAGGGTTTGCTGAGCTTGGACGGCTATGCAGCCATCGATCTGGTTGCGTTTAAGGATTGGTTCTAAATCACGGGGAAGGAAGGCTCTCTTAATAGCCTCATGAGCCTCCGTCATCCAAGGATAGGCTTCTTGGCTGTAGTTCCAAAAGTGCTGATGTGAATCTATTTTCATTATAGGGCAACATTACTATTAAATGTCTGGAGAAAGATCTCAAGAGGTAAGAATCACGAGCCGTTACTACTCGATAGAGACGATTAAATCGGCTATTGAGTTTTAGAACCCAGAACGCACATTCGCCCTCATGCCTCGACAAGCTATATTCATTATTACGGATACTCAGGGAACGGATGTGATCGGCTGCTATGGGCGGCCCGAGATGCGGACGCCGAGTATCGATCGGATGGCGTCAGATGGAATTCGTTTCGACCGCGCCTATTCCGCGCAACCTGTCTGCGGTCCTGCGCGGTCGGCTCTATTCACCGGTTTGTATCCTCATTCCAATGGCGTCTTAGGGAATGACATGGCTCCGTCGATTGACGCCCAAACCATTGGCCAAAGACTGGCTGCTTCTGGCATTCGAACAGGATATGTTGGCAAATGGCATCTGGATGGAACCGATTATTTCGGAAATGGAATCTGTCCAGCAGGATGGGATCCGGAGTACTGGTTCGATGGCCGCTGCTATCTCAATAGTCTAGCCAGCAAAGAGGAGCGGGACTTTTCCCGGCTCGTCCCTACGGCGAAGGACATGCGGGACCAAGGCTTGGACGAGACGTTTACAATGGCTCATCGGAGCGTCGACAAGGCCTTGGACTTTATCGAGAAACATCGAGATGAGGACTTTTTTCTAGTGGTTTCAATAGATGAGCCACATCACCCTTTCATTTGCCCAGCGGAGTTTCTAGAGGAGTTCGAAGGATTTGAATTCAAAATGGGGGGTAATGGAAATGACGATTTGATAGACAAGCCTCAATCGCAACGAGATTGGGCGGAGCATGTTAAGGCGCATATGGGTGATGGCAAAGTGTTCTGCCTAGATCCGTTCTTCGCCTGCAATAGCTATTGCGACTACGAGATCGGCCGTGTTCTAAATGCCATCGACAAGTGGATACCCAATGCTTTGACCATTTATACTTCGGACCATGGGGACATGCTGGGTGCTCATCGCCTTTTCGGAAAAGGGCCCGCTATGTATGAAGAGATCGCCAAGATACCATTCGTGGTTCGCTGGAGGGAAGCGGCTCCAACCGGCTCAATCGTGGATCGGCCCATATCCCACATCGACCTGATGCCGACGTTCCTCGATTTTTTTGGGCAAAGCCCGCCAGAGATTTTGCAAGGGGAAAGCTTGTTATCGATATTCCGGAGCCCTAAAACATGCGATCGGGAAATGGTATTCCTCGAGTTCAATCGCTTCGAGGTGGATCATGATGGGTTTGGCGCATTTTCTCCCACCCGCTGCGTAACTAACCGGCGATACAAGTTGGCCATCAACTTGACGGACAAGGACGAGCTATACGATTTGGAGAACGATCCCTACGAAATGGGCAATCTCATTGATGACGACGCTCATTCCGCTGCCCGAGACGAACTGCACACGGAAATCATCGCTTGGATGAATAGGACGCGGGATCCATTCCGTGGGCCTCAATGGATTAATCGCGAATGGAATGGCGGTTTTGCGAGTAGTTGGGGAGGCCCTACGCGACCTCGGCCGCAAGACGGCATCAACCCGCATACCCTGCTGTACGACGATGGCGAGCCAATCGATCGTCTAGAATATCCGAAGCACTAAGGCCAAGTAGTGCGGCTCTGTAGACCGCGCCTTCGACAGGGTGGGGAGGATCGGCTTGATCCTCCGAAATAGTATTATGAAAACGGAGGACCGAGCCGGGCCTCCTTGCCTGATTTCCTTATATCCGTTCGAGTGATACGCTTAGGATTTTGACTTCATTTAACGGCTTGTCGTCGGAGGCTGTTTCAACTTCTTGGATTTCCAGGGCTACGTCCATGCCTTCTATTACCTTACCGAAGACCGTATGCTTGCCATCGAGCCAATTGGCACCGTCGGCTTTGGTCACAATGAAGAATTGCGAGCCATTAGTGTCTGGTCCGGAATTAGCCATGCAAAGTGTACCGTATTCAACTTTGGCGATCAAATTCGGTTGTTCCACCGCTGCTTCGGTTTGAAGCATTTGCTGCAGCTCTTCCACTGTTTTGCCGATCAAGGTGTTTTGTGAATTGGCTGCCCTTATTTCATCGAAAATAGCGGCGACTTCGGGAATTGGGCTTTCACCTTGATATTCCTGAAGGTGGGGCATGAGAAGGGCTTGGAAGCTGGCGTTGGCCGCTTCCTCGGTTTCGATTTTGCCAGTGATCCTAGTCATAGTTGGCTGGAATCGGGTTAGCTTTTCTTCGGATCCAAGGAGGGATTGCAATTCTTCGACAGTCTTGCCGATCAGCGGCTCAATGCTTTGGGCGGATTGAATTTCCTCAAATAGAGTGGCGATATCCACGATTGGGCTTTGTCCTTCATACTCCATCAGGTGTGGGCGTAACAGTTTGCCAAATACGGCGTTAGCGGTTTCATGATCTGAAATCTCACCTTCGATAGGAACTACGGAACCTTCGAAACATTCGTCTTGGAATTGATAGCCAGGCCCTCCGGTTCCCGTTCCCAGCGGGCATCCGCCCTGAATCATGAAATCCTTGATTATCCGGTGAAAAGTAAGCCCATCGTAGAAAGGTTCGTTTTTCTCCTCTCCTTCAGGACTAGTCCAGGTCTTGCTTCCTTCGGCCAGTCCGACGAAATTCGCCACCGTGATTGGAGTTTTTTCCTCGAATAGCTCGATCACTATCTCGCCTTGGGTCGTTTCCATGCGGGCGATTAGCGTCGTTGGCTTTTTCGAACATCCGGCGAGGAAAGATATAACGGCGATGGAAGCGATCGCGCAGGCTTTGATAGGAGAAATTTTCATAGGGCTCGGAGTAAGGGGGCTCTTGTTATTGGGAGCAACAGCAATCTGGGGTGGAGCAGGAATCGTGCTTTTTATGGCTCGGTTTCTCGTACTTTAAGTATTCTTTTTTGCAGGAGTGGCTT
>DKNL01000125.1 GCA_002474325.1 Opitutales bacterium UBA7389 | reverse complement strand
GCTGCAGCGCGTCCGCCTCTCGAACCGCCAGCCGCCTCGACACCGGGCCGCACCCCGGGGCCCCCTGCTCCTACTCCGCGACCGCCGCGACCCGCTCGCGGAGCGCGGTAAGGAGCCGCTCGCACCCAATTCGCTGCAAATGAGCTGCTATCCATCAATTTAGCCAGGACTTCGGGATACTCGTCAGCAACATTCGCAGTCTCTTTTGGATCATCGTATATCTTGAATAGCTCGATAAGCTCAGGGGGAGCCTCTGGGGTATTCTCATTGATATTCGAGTGTACGAGCTTGAATTCTCCCGAGTGAACCGAGTAGGCGGTGCCATTGCCGATTATAATGTCAGTTTCACGTTCTCGAACGCCGCCTGTTTGCAGAACGTCCCAAAGACTTTCGCCATCGAAGGGAGTATTCAGATTTGTAGGAATATCTAGAGCCTCAACTAAGGTAGGGAACAGATCGTAGACTACCATCGGTTGTTCGCTCTTGGCCCCAGCAGGAATTTTTCCCGGCCATCTGAAAATCGCTGGCATGCGAGTTCCCCCTTCATAAACGCGCCCCTTGCTTCCTCGAAAACCACCAGCATCCCCAACTGGGGCTGGGCCATTATCCGAAAAGAAAAGAACGAGTGTGTTGTCACGGATCCCTTCATTATCGATGGCTCTTAAGATGTTACCGATCGCGACATCCAAGACCTCGACCATCGCACAATATATACGCCGATTCTCGTCCTCAATGTGGGCGTATTTATCAATATATTCCTGAGGGGCTTGCAACGGATTATGAGGAGCCGTGAAGGCCACGTAAGAAAAAAACGGTTTCGAGGGATCCCTCTCTCGAATTAGTCGACTGATCTCATTGCCGAATAGATCTGTCATATACCCGCTTTCAAACACAGTTTTCCCGTCCCGAGCCCAATCTTTTTGCTCCCCACGGCCATGAGTCCAATAATCTGGGCCGGCCCTCAAAGATCCGTATGTATGGTCGAAACCGCGATTTATGGGAAGATCCCGGACATGAGTCATACCCAGATGCCATTTTCCCGCGGTCATCGTCATGTAACCGGCCTCTTTAAATGCCTGGTTCATTAGCTGCTCGTCGTGGGGAATCGTCATATTGGGCGGTATTGGTGAAAAGACCTTATGCCGCATCGAGATGTGGCCTGTTAGGAGTGACACCCGAGTCGGCGAGCATATCGGGTATGAATACCACCGGTTCATTTCGAGACCGTCTTTCGCCAGCCGATCAATGTTTGGCGTAGACATCTCGCCTCCATGATATCCGACGTCACCCCAACCTTGATCGTCCGTCACAAGAATCAAAACGTTAGGCTTGGTATTGCCTGCGAAAACAGCAGAGCCCAAGAGAGTCAGGGCTCCGATAGCCATAGATAAATATCTGTTCTTACTTATTGCCAACAACTTGCGTGTTAAAGTGCATGCATTGGGCACGAGTGGGAGATCAGGAGTTTGCATAAGGTCTCAGAGAGGGGTGTAGGGGCAGTTCACGGACAGTGGTTTCGTTGCTACCAACTTCCCGGAGAAATTCAAGCCGAGAGGCATAATATGATGCAACGGCAGGAACAAGAGGCTAACTGGATCCACTCCATGGGTATCGCCCTAAACTTTTACGATTGAACGTGTCCAATCTGGTGTTTCTCTTTGGAATTTCCAATTGAAACCTCCCCTCCGCTGGTCAGCCCAATTTTATGCCCAATCGTACCCCAAGGACAATAACTCGGTCGCTATGCATTGGATGCCTAGGGTTGGGCTTAAGTTTTGCTGCGTCATCTGCCACCGAGAATACGACTCAATCCGTCGAACGCGGATTTGAGAAAATTATAAAACCTGTCTTCGCAGAATCCTGCATCAAGTGCCATGGCCTGGACGGGAAAGAAAAGGGTGATCTCAACCTGCTCGATATCAGAAGCGCTACGGAGTTAATCAGTGATCCAGAGCAGCTTGGAGAGATCATAGATGTCCTTGATTTCGAGGACATGCCTCCAGAGGAAGAAGAGCCACTGGAATCGGGCCTCAGACAATCCCTAATATCTGAACTCCGAACCCTACTTGACTCCGCTATCGCTACGCAGGCCGAAGCAATCCCCACGCCCATCCGGCGAATGAATCGTTTCCAGTACAATAACTCTGTACAGGACTTATTCGAATTGGACGTCGAAGTATTTACTTTGCCCGAACGTATGCTGCGCGAACACGGCGACTATTTCAAGCCGCAGACAGGTTCCATGCCATCCAGCTTGAAAGTCGGAAGCCGGCCTCTTGGAAAGTCACAGATGATCGAACCCCGACTCTCGGGCGTCGGTCCCTTCCCCCAAGACTTGCGAGCAGAACATGGAT
The DNA here is from genome assembly GCA_002474325.1 of Opitutales bacterium UBA7389. GTDB lineage: Bacteria > Verrucomicrobiota > Verrucomicrobiia > Opitutales > Opitutaceae > Pelagisphaera. The sequence goes on along the minus strand of DKNL01000125.1, from coordinate 1,456 downwards.
ACGACAACCAGGCCGACCATCTCTCCCTTTCGCCTTTATTGATGGAGTCCTTTCTCAAACTGAGCCGCTCCATCGTTGAAAGCCCTGGCTTCAATGAAGAAACCTGCGGTATTTGGAGCTCGTTCTTCGCTACCCCGGCAGAATCCACCAATTTGGAGATTATCATTGAAAATAGACTACGCGAATTCCTGACCCGCGCATTCAAAGAGCCAGTCGATGACATGACCCTTGAGCGCTATTCCAGCAATGCCTTGAACCGCATTCGCGCAGGAGAATCCTTCACCAACACAATGAAGCTAATGGCGTCAGCCGCCTTGGCGTCGCCACGATTTCTCTACTTGCGAGATGGGCAAAGCGACAATACCCGCGATCGAGACATCGCTCTCGCCTCCCGGCTATCATACTTCCTCTGGGGAAGCATTCCCGACCCCATCCTCCTCGAGCGGGCAGTAAACGGCGAGTTACGCAAACTTGAGACGCTTTCAGCCGAGGTAGACCGTATGCTGAGTGATGAAAAACTGAAGCGGTTTTGCGATAGTTTTCCTAGCCAGTGGCTTCAATTGGACCGTATAATCACCTCAACTCCGGATCCAAAAACTTGGCCTGATTTCTACTTTTCCAAGTATCGCGGGAGCATGCACATGATGCTCGAACCCCTCCTGTTGTTCGAAACGATTCTAATAGAGGACCGTCCGATACTGGAGCTCATAGACTCAGACTACAGCTACCGCAGCGAATTCCTGCAAAAGTGGTATCGCGACGGCTCTCAGCCGCAAAGAAGGCCTGTTACGCAAGTTCCGTTCGAGCGAGTGATGCTCGAAGATCGTCGCTATGGGGGTGTCATCACTACAGCCGCGGTCATGACCATGACCTCCAGTGCCAACCGCACTCAGCCAATCACTCGTGGCACATGGGTCGCTTCCGTCATTTTCAATAACCCACCTGAGCCGCCACCCGCCGATGTGCCGCCACTTCCGGAAAAGAGTGACGACATCAATATAGGATCCCTCACGCTCCGCGAACGGCTAGTCGTCCACCGCGAAAGCCCGGATTGCGCCGGATGCCACGATAGAATCGATCCCCTCGGCTTCGCCCTGGAAAACTACGATCCTACAGGGTTGTGGCGTGATTACTACGAAAACGGCCGCATCGTCGACGCCGCTGGCAAGCTTTTCCGCAAGCACGCCTTCAGCGACATTGTCGGATTCAAGGACGCCATCCTGGCTGAAAAAGATCGGTTCGTCCGTGCTTTCGCGGCTCACATGCTTGCCTTTGCCCTCGGACGAGAAATCCACGTTGCTGATTCACCCGCTCTCGATCAAATCGCCCAGGCCACTCTCGACGATGGTTATCGCATGCAAACTCTCATCAAAGAGATCATTCTTAGCGAGCCGTTCCTTCAGGAATCCGCTAAAGCAACTCCGATAGTCGTCAGCACGACCAAATGAACTCAGAG
>DKNL01000329.1 GCA_002474325.1 Opitutales bacterium UBA7389 | reverse complement strand
GTCGCCGAATCGTAGTCGGGATTGGGGCCCATCATCTGGACATTGGCGTATCGCCCACAGCCTTGCCCAAAACCGGATATTCCAGGTGCGATGTATGTTTTGACTTATTGGAATCTCTCGTTGGAAACTTGGAACGCACCTACTGCTCCACCACCCAGATGTTTCTGAACTGAATCTTGTTGGTGTGATCCTGAAGCGAGAGCGCTCCGCTCTTACCAGACTCAGGCTCGCTGCGTCCCTTCTGGGTATTGGAAGTCGTTCCTTTGATCTGATAATTGTTGTGGATTTTCACTCCATTGTGCCAGACCGTGAAAACTGCGTCATCGACTTTATTCCCCTCGGAATCACGACGTAGCCGCTTAAACTCTACATCGAAAGTCTGCCACACGCCGGGCGCCCAGCACATGTTCACCCGAGGGGGTGATTGCTTGTACAGCGCTCCACACTCGTTCCACATGCCGCCCAAGCCATAGCTATCGAGTATTTGTACCTCATAGCCGCCCGGCAGGAAAAAGCCGCTATTGGCCCGTTTTTGTCCTCGGTGCTCCGGCTCGTACGGCAGACGGAATTCAAGGTGGACTTTCACATCGCCAAAACTCTGACGAGTATTGATGGAGCCACCGACGCCATTGTTATCCTTTTTCGGCAATACTTCAAAGTAGCCGTTTTTGATAAGCCAGGTGGGATCTCCCCCATCTTGTCGCTCCCACGCATCCAGATTGGACCCATCGAAGAGCGCAATCGCATTCGCGGGTGGCTGCGCCCCCATTGTGGGCGAAGCACTATGCACGCGCTTCAATGAGAACAACGTGTCGAATGCCCTACCGGCCTTTTTGCCCGTAAAACTATCCTCAGTGATTTTGCCCGAGTATCCATTTTGATCGAACATCATCTTGCCGTCTTTCCACACCGCTTCGGTTTTGACTTTATAGTCCGCCCGCTTGTCGAATTCCTCCATTATCTGAATTTCGAAGCGATCCTTGCCCAAACCGATCACACGGGCCACCAAGCCGGGATTATTCTTGGCATTGCCATCTTTTTTCGGGGCATCGACCCAGCCACCTTCCCAGTCTCCCATGAAGGGTGGGATTGGCTCCATGTTGGCCCAGGAAATAAGGGAACCGCTTGTCCAGAGAAAGGTAAAACAGACGAGAGCGACGGCGCTTTTAGAGGGTGGAGAAGTCATTCGAATCAAAGCGTTAAGATTTTAGAGAACGGCATCAATAGTCGACCAAACGCCCTTCAGGCAATCTCCGATTTACCCAAAGGGCCTAGCAAAAAAGCGAAAGAGTCCGCACCAGATTCCGGCTATTAAACAATTAGATCATGCACGACATGCCCGTGCACATCGGTCAGGCGGAAATCGCGTCCTTGATACCGGTACGTTAGCTTCGTGTGATCGATTCCTAGCAAATGCAGGATGGTGGCATTTAGATCGTGAATGTGCACGGCTCCAGGCGTGAAGTGATGCTTGGACGGTTGGTGCTCCCGTACCAAAGGATTTCCGTCGCGGTCGGTGATATTGTATCCAAACTCATCGGTCTGCCCGTAGGTTATGCCCGCTTTGACTCCCCCGCCAGCCATCCACATCGTGAAGCAACGGGGATGATGATCGCGACCGTACATATCCGAACCGTATTCTCCTTGCGTATACGCTGTACGCCCAAACTCTCCTCCCCACACGACCAACGTATCCTCGAGCAAACCGCGACGCTTCAAGTCAGTGATAAGAGCCATGCAACCACGATCAACATGTTTGCACTGAGCGGGCAATTCTGTGCGGAGGTTATCGTGCTGGTCCCAACCACGATGGAATATCTGAATGTTTCTGACGCCTCGCTCGGCCAACCGACGTGCATTAAGGCAACACGCTTCGAACGTCCCAGGAGTCCTCGCTTTCTCGCCGTAAAGTTTCCATGTCGAATCAGGCTCCTGATCGAGGTCCATTAGTTCTGGAACGGCAGCCTGCATACGGTAGGCCATTTCATGCTGCTCTAGACGGGCCAGAATGCCTGGATCTCCAAAGTCCCGATAGTACTCCTGATTGATCGCCGCGAGGGCATCCAACTGGTGTCGACGATGGGATCGCGACACGCCTTTAGGGTTCTTCAGATAGAGCACGGGATCTTCACCTCCTCGAAAAATGACGCCCCGATGATTGGAGGGCATGAAACCGCTCCCCCAAAGCCTTCCGAACAGGGTTGTACTCTGCTCGATACCCATCGAATGCATCACGACATAACTGGGCAAATCGGAATTCTCGCTACCCAACCCATAGCTCAACCAAGCACCCAAACTCGGCCGCCCCGGGATCTGGCTGCCCGTCTGGATATAGGTGATTCCCGGATCGTGATTGATAGCCTCAGTGTGGACACTATGAATAACACAGAGGTCTTTCACCACCTTGGCGGTGTGAGGCAAAAGCTCGCTCACCCAAACGCCACGATCGTGGTTTTCGTATTGGGTAAACGAATACTCGCTAGGCATTACCTTCAGTACGCCTTTCGACATTCCGGTAACCCGCTGGCCATCGCGAATATATGCGGGCAGCTCCTTTCCCGCAAGCTCCTTCATCTTTGGCTTATAGTCCCAAAGATCGTGTTGGCTTGGGCCGCCCGTCATGAACAAGTAGATTACCCGCTTTGCCCGAGGTTTATGATGAGTAGCTCCCTGGTTCGGGCCCGCCCCGAAAGCCGGCCCCATCAAGCCCGCCAATGCAGCCGTTCCAACCCCCAATCGGGCTCGACCGAAAAACTGACGGCGGGTCATCATAAGTTCATATTCGCGGATCGGATCGGCTTCCATGGTCGTTTCAGTAAAGAAGGATAAACGGATCGCTCGCCATGACAGCGACGATAACCTGAGCCCAAGCAGCGACATCTATCGAATCGAGTTCTTCGTTTCGCCGCCCTCCCCCCACTTCAAGCAAAGACGCGGCAAGAGAAGGATCCGCCGAATAAACGCTCTTCGTTTTCTCGAGCAGCGACGCGCACGCGGTCTGTTCCGTCCGGTTCGCTTTCCGACCTACCAGCGTCTCGAAAAGAATATCAATAAGCACTTCGTCGCTTTCCCGAAATTCGACGATCGACTCGGCCAGATTCCTTGCGGAGTAGATGCGCTGAGGTTCGTTCAACAGCGCCAGTGATTGCAGCGGCGTATCAGTACGAGATCTGCCTGCGCAAGCGGATTCGCGAGTCGGCGCGTCGAATAGGGTCATCATGGGATGAGGGCTCGTCCGTTTCCAGTAGACGTAGATACTCCGGCGATAGACTTTAGATCCCGTATCTGGGATATACACACGTGTATTGCTTTTCTGGTGACCAATTGCCTCCCAAAGTCCCGGCGGCTGATAGGGTTTCACTCCTTCTCCACCCATAAACGGATCGAGCAAGCCTGCTGCAAAGAGAGTCGAGTCTCTAATGACCTCTGCATCGAGCCTGAAGCTCGGGCCGCGAGCGTAAAGCCGGTTTTCAGGATCATCCACATCGACTCGCATGACCGACGACTGTCGAAACGCCCTGCTGAGTACCAACCGTCGCAGCATGGCTTTTTGATCCCAACCGCTTGATTGAAACTCCAGGGCTAGAAAGTCCAGCAGTTCAGGATGGGTTGGATGCTCGCCTTGAAGCCCAAATTCTTCAGGCGTTCTCACGAGCCCCACTCCAAACACCTGCTGCCAAAGTCGATTCACCAATACGCGGGCTACGAGAGGGTTTTCCGGAGCCGTTAGCCAACGCGCTAGACCGAGCCGATTTCGGGGCGCGTCGCTCGACATACCCCCAATCGCAGCGATCACGCCGGGCTGGAGCACCGAGCCCGATGGCAGCAGGTAATCGCCCCGCTCCAAAAGAAAAGTCTCCCTTGGCTCGCCTTCCTCCGCGACTAGTGTCGTGGACATGCGACATTCAATTTCCGCAAGCTCGAAGGTCTGATCTTCTGACAGCGACGAGCCCATTGACTTCAGCTCTTTGTACCGCTTCCAGTCCGCGATGTCTCGCGGGGCCTTCTCAACGGGCGGAAGGTCATATTTATAGCCATCAAGCGGCTTCTCAGTGGTATTGTTGAAAAACGCAAAGAGCTCGAAGTATTCTTTCTGACTGATGGGATCGTACTTGTGGGTGTGGCAACGGGCACACTGCAAGCTTAGTCCGAGAAAGACGGTACCCAAATTCTCGACACGATCAAAATTGTTTTTCGCCTGGAATTCTTCCGGAATTGACCCGCCTTCATTGGTCGTCGGGTTCATACGCACATAACCGGTGGCAACTCGCTGCTCGAGCGATGGCTCGGGCAAGAGATCTCCCGCCAGCTGCCATGTAATGAACTGGTCTATTGGCAGATTGTCATTGTAAGCCTGTATGACCCAGTCGCGGTAAGGATATAGCCCCCTGCGAACATCGCGGGCCAGACCCGACGTATCTCCGTATCGAACGGCATCTAGCCAATACCGGGCCCGATGCTCCCCATAGCCTTCGCTTTGCAGCAGTTGATCGACCAAAACATTAAAGGCGTAAGGATCTTTTGAAGACACTAACGCCTCTACCGCTTTGGCGGTCGGAGGCAAGCCAGTGAGAACCAGAGACACCCGACGAGCCAAGGTATGAAGATTCGCCACTGGCGCGAAATCGAGCCCATTCGCACGCAAATCGGCCTCGATGAAATCATCGACCGAATTGTAGCTAGGATCCCTTCGAGGTTGCTCGAATGCCCAGTGCTTGGCGTATTTCGCACCGGAAAGGACCCAGCTCTCAAGAATTTCGCGCTCCGACTCGTTTAATGGCTTTGCATCAACTGGAGGCATCGGATCTTCTTCGTCCGCGATGCGAGCAAGCAGAAGACTGTCATCCAGCTTTTCCGGATTGATGGCCTGCCTCCCCTTTCGAAGCCGAACCGCTTCCTCGTAATGGGTAAGCTTCCGTTCATCTTCTTTGGCATCCGGACCATGGCAGACAAAGCACTTTTCTGAAAGGATTGGCAGCACTTCCCGAGCGAAATCGGGTTCTGCCGATTTCGCTACAATGGTCATCCCAACCAGGGTACCGAAAACAGAGATCGTAATGTAGAACCTTCTCACCGCAAGAGTGTCCGCAAACCCACCAAGGTTTGGCAAGTATTTGGGGTTGGGCCGGGTTTTGGAATAGTCATATTCCCCTCTTAGATCGCAAAGAAGGGAGGGGTCAGTTATTGTCGTGTGGTTTCGCTTGGGACGAAAAGGGACGGTCCTGGAAACCGGGCGCCTTATGGCCTTCCTGACCAGAGGTCGGTCGCCGGGTCGTAGTCGGGATTGGGAAGCATCATCTGGGCATCGACCTCTTTACGCCATTGATGGAGTTTCGCGGTGAGCTCTTGGGCCTTCTGGACTTCAATCTTCGCTAAGTCGTTTTGCTCGCCAATATCCTTTTTTAAATTGAAGAGCTGGACGGTTCCGTTTTCGAAGTATTCAAGCAGTTTGTAATCGCCGTCGCGGATAGCCCCACCCGGACTTTGCATGCCGTGATTGCTGTAGTGAGGAAAGTGCCAATAAATGGGACCTCGGTCCATTTCCTTGCCCTGCACCAAGGCAGTGAAGCTTTGCCCGTCGATACCGGAGGTTTCATGCTCCACACCGAGCATTTCCAGAATTGTAGGGAAAAAGTCGGTGCTGATGACCGGCTCATCGCTGACCGTTCCCTGTTGGCCTTGTTGGGGCCATTTGACGATCATGGGAACCCGGATTCCACCTTCGTAGAGCCAGCCCTTGGCCCCACGCAAGGGTAGATTGGACGTGGAAGCCCGCGTATCAATTTTATCCCGCGTTATTTCGAAGTGGGGAGTGCCGTTCATTACCGACATTCCGCCGTTGTCTGACATGAAAATCACAATGGTGTCATCTTCGAGGCCATGCTCCTTCAGTTTTGCCATGAGCGTCCCCAGGCTTTGGTCGACGCTTTCTACCATGCCAGCGAACTCAACATTGTCCTGCTTCTGTTTAACCTTCACCAGATCGTTCGCATAGGACGTGTAGGTATCCCGATACCTCGGCTGCTTTATCAATTCATCGAGTTCAGCTCTGCTCGGGTAGGTCGGGCTATCAGGGTTGCCTTCCAGAATGAAGTCAGGTCCTGGCTGCGGCGACATGGCGGCCAGTTTCTTCTTATACTTTTCTACAAGGTCAGGCCTACCGTGAATGGGATCATGCACGGAGAAATGAGACATGTACAAAAGGAAAGGCCTATCTTTGTTCACATCGATATAGTTGGCGGCAAGTTCCGCCAAGCGATCGGTCACGTACTCCCCCCCATCCAGACCGGGAATATCCTTCGGACTATAGAACCCACGTCGTCCCAGGTTGGAGTTCACGGAGTACGGAACATGCAGGTCAAAGCCATGCCCAGTCGGCGTAGTGTTCCTGCCCAGATGCCACTTTCCAAACAGGGCGGTCGCATAGCCTTCCTGCTTCAAGATTTCGGCCAGAGATATTTCATCGGGGTCGAGAGCCATGGCCTTGTCAGGATTCTGCAAAACCTGATAAGGACGGTTACTTCTACCATCCAGCCAATCGGTCAGATTCAGGGTCGCCGGGTATTTGCCGGTAAGGATACTTGCTCTGGTCGGCGAACAGACATGGCAGGCCGCATAGCCGCTAGTAAATCGAACGCCTTCTTCCGCGAGTCGATCGATGTTCGGCGTGTCATAGAAAGAACTGCCGAAGCAGCCCACGTCGGACCAGCCCAGGTCATCGACAAGAAAGAATACGACGTTCGGCTTGCGCGTTTCGGCAAACGCAACCCCGAGCAACAAAGCAACCAGTAAAACGAATCGGGAGATTTTCATGCATTTCATATTAGCACGGATATCCCATAGATCAATTTTTATCGAACGAGTCGCCCAGGCTTTATCGATACATTTGGTGCCATTGCCTACCCAGGCTTAACCCATTTCTCTATCATTCATGGGTACAATCCTGAGCTTCTCGACTACTGTCGCTGGGCTAATCTTTCAAGGGAGCAGAGCGAGCGGATATTGCCCACGCGAAGCGTGGATCCAACGACGGGAATGAGCGATGTTTTAAATGTTTCGAAAATACCCAGAACACCCGTCACTTCATGGCGGAAAAGTCGGTCGGAACGAGCAACTGGCCTGTCACCCCTCCTTCTATCACCATTCTGCCACCCGCACGCTCTACTGACGCAGCGGCAGCAGCCTTCCAGTCTTCATCTTCCCGCTGATTACCGAAGGCCACTTCACGCCCTTCCTCACTTTCGTGAGTCACGATATAGATTAACGTGCTCGCTCCGCCCTCCTGGTCAGGCATAGGGTGAAAGTAGGCGATGTTCTCAATTCCATGCTTTTCAAATAGACCAATCGTATGGTCTCGAAAACGAGCATCCAGATGACGCCGCATGCCTTCATTACAGATATAAGTCCGGAGCTCAAACAGGCGCTCTGGAGAGGCCTGGATTTTCTTTATCGGCATTGAGTATTCGGTAGTCTGCATAAACACAGACTCTATCTTTTTTACTAGCCTTCCATTTTTTGACGATGCCCTGGCAACCGCCCTCCAATCAGGATCCTCTTGGAAGGATTTCCACATTGACTCCTGATCCAACCTACTCGGGAAAGCGATAATGTAGATCAACTGGTTCTCAGGATTGTCTTTAGGAACCCAGTATCCCACATTCTCTATGCCGTGCTTCGCAAACAGCCCAGTGGTATGGTCCCTGAATCGAGCCACCAAGTCGTCTAGTTTGCCTTCATTCGCATAATAAGTCCGCAATTCGTAAGCGCGCGTGTCATGCCCGCGAAGAGAGGCAAATGGGATGACGGTGACTAAAAGATAGATAAACGAAAATAAGCGTAGATTAAACATAAAACTAAAGAAGTTGCTTATCCCAATTTTGCGAGCGAATTCTCGCTAATCTATCGACCCACTTAACTTAATTGAAAACGACGCGGTAATAAATTCTAACTACCCTGGAAGCTCAATCAACATAATCGTATAACCATGAACAATCGACGCCCTATCCTTCTCTTTGTGGTTCTCGCCCTGGCGGCGACCGCTCTGCTTTCAATCGCTCAAGCCCAGCAGTCCCAGACGGATGCGGAGCGTAACGCTCGCCAAACTGCAGCCGCGTGAGCGATTCCATCGACTTGAGCCCTGATAATGGATCCAGATGGATAGGTAAAAAAGCGATCATATTCTAGTTCGAAACTACCGAACGTACGAATTTCGGAACAAATTGCATCACTTGATTATTGCTCGTGCCGTTTAAACTGTGCACCAGTTCCGCACTATCTCCGATGCCCAGATTTTTATACCTCTCAATTACCCTCAGTCCGTGCGCGGGATCGTGAATATCCCCCTCCACTCCAGGTTCTTTCCGGTAGGCCAGAAAGATAGGAGGCGCATTTTTCGCGATCGGCTCCAACAAACGCTCATTGAACGAATTTCCCGGCAAGGCTTGTCCCATATAAATCCCTACAATGCTTTGGTCCAAACTGTGGGCGAGTTCCCAACTTACAAAACTTCCCCGCGATTGTCCGCCGATAAAAATCTTATCGGCGTCAAAGTTATAGCTAAACGCGTTCTCCTTCACCCACGCGAACATCACTTTCGCATCCGCCAAGCAGGTTTGATAATCCGCCATACCTTGAACCTTCGCAATCGATTCCCAACTAACGATCGCAATTCCTGACGCTACCGTCGAATCCGCCCAGTTACTTTGAACGTCATCCGCTGTCGAACCGTTATGATGGGCGTAGATGAACACAGGCGTCGGCTCATCGCCGGACGGTAAATAAAGGTTCAACCACTGCCGGTCTTCCAGTCCGTAGGAGACTTTCGCGTGGGTCGGAGTTTTTACTTCTCCGACAAGAGCAGTTGAAATCAGAGATAGCACGCATACGAATGCGAGCAACTCTTTCGCAGGTCTATTTCTATAATATTCCATAGGACTTTTTGTATTTAGTTTCAGTATACGATAAATTGATCTCGGCGTGTCTCATAGACCCTCCCTTAAGGAAAAACGACCTTGGTGGCTCCCGAGACGAGAGGTCGAGCATTTAGACTGCCCGCTTGCGTTAAGACAATAAGGATGCGGCCAGTTTTGAGGTCAACGCTGGCCGAAGTACCTGTCGCACCCCCGTGTCCGACTACCCCGCCTCCGTGAAGGTTGAAGCCCAAACCGTAGTTCTTGATTGCGGTTTGTTTCCGGTAGAGTTTTACCAATACGGACTCAGGTGCAATCTGCTGCTTGCCGACACGGCCCTTATCCGCATGAAACTGGAGAAAACGCTGGAGATCGTCCGGACTGGAGATCAAGGCTCCTGCCGTGTTTACGAACGGTCCTCCTTGAGTGCGAAGGCGTTCGATTTGAGTGGAGACGTCGTCGTCGCTTCGGCCCTCGGCGCGAGCGGCGAAACGCGGATGTCGACGAACGAGCGAAACTCCGGGATTAAAGGTCGTTTCATTCATGCCCAGAGGAGCGAGGAGCTTTTCTTCCATCACCTCGGCAATGGGGCGACCGGTGACGAGTTCAATCAATCTAGAAACGGCGGCGTAGCCTCTGAAGGTATAGGCGTATTTCGTGCCGGGTCGGGCTACCAAACCTTGAGTCGCTAAGTGTCGAGCAACCTCGGCTTGATCGCCGCGTTTGATAGGAGAATTTCTAGGAAGCTTGGACATCGTTCCACCCGGAAATCCTGCGGTATGGGAGAGGCACTCAGCGATCGTAGGGGAACGAACGGCTTGATCGCTGTTCTGCAGCGTGAGCTCGGCGTATTCCGGGAGGTACTTTGCGATCGGATCGTCGAAAGAGAGACTTCCCTCCCCTACGAGAACGGCAACCAAGGTGGCGGTGACGGATTTAGTAATGGAGGCGATCGACACGACCGTTTGCTCGTCCCAGGGAATTTTCGAATTCTCTGTAATGGTCCCGAAATACCGATCGAATACAATCTCGCGATCCTCGACAACTCGCAAGGAGCCGCCAGGAATCTTAGGATTGGCATCTACCGTAGCAATTAGCGTTTCAAGTTCGGGAAAGGATGTCTTGGCTACGGCGATGAAACTTGCCAGGACGAAACTAGCGAAGACCAAGATCGGACGATAAAGGGAGGATTTGATCTTCATATTAAACACTAAGTTTGGGAGTCGCAAAAGCTCCTTGTATGAAATGACCGCATTAGAGAGTATCCAAGAGTTCACTATTTATCTAAAAAACCTTTAAGCCTGAGCCAATCTTCCATTCGGTCATTCCAAGAGGTCACGGGTTTATCAGTGCGACGAAGCCCGTAGCCGTGTCCGCCTTCGCTGTAGATATGCATCTCGGTGGATACCTTTGCTTTCTTAAGCTTGATGTAGGTCTCAGATAGGCCAATGGAGCGGTCTTTGTCGTCGTAGGTAATCACCATGAAAAACGGAGGGGTGGTTTCAGATAGATTCGCCCCTTCCGGCATCCACCAACCGGAATAAATCGGCGCCGCAAAAGCGGGTCGAAAGTCATGATCATCGTGGCTATCCACCGATTCGTATAAACGGTCGGATACCAATGCGGTATACATTACGGGCGTTCCTCCGGCAGAAAACCCCATGATGCCGATACGATCCGGATCAATACCCACCTCATCGAACCGAGATTTCACGAGGCTCATGGCCCGCTGACCATCCTGAGCGGCCGCAAGCCAAGGCTTGTCCGGATTGTGAACGTTGCCTGGTACCCGATATTTGAGTACGATCGCGGTCATTCCAATCGAGTTCGCCCACTCTGCCACTTCAGTTCCTTCCTTGTCATAGGCAAGAATCGTAAACCCACCGCCTGGCGCAATCATGATGGAGGAACCCGTATCGATTTTCGGACCGGGCTTGTAGATCGTGAGCGTAGGAACAGATACGTTTTGCAGACGACTCACCGGCCTACCGGCAGTTTGCCTGTTGTCGTTGGCACGATACGATTCTGGTGGGAGCGTTACGGTTTCACCAGGAGGCTTGCTGGGCCAGAGGTTCCAGGTGATCGGATCGACCGCTGACAATACAGAGGCTGCATTCAAATGAACCATGAGCAACGAGCAAATGAGGTATTTCACAAAAGATTCTGTCTCTAGTTTTTCGAAAATCCAAGCATCCAGTCGACCAATTTCACCGAGCTAAAGACGGCTCTTCCCCCCTCGCGATGATCCGCCCCTTCAAACTCGGTATGTTTCACGCTCATATTGCCCGCCGCCCTCAATCGCTCCACCATTTTTCTAATTCCAGCTGGATTTTTCCCTCAAGCTGCCTCGAAGCCCTGACGAGCGTCTTAACGATGCCTACGCCTCCTTCCAGAAGCTTAGCCTGAAAGTCGGTTAGCTGCGTGTCTTTCATCAGCGCCTCAAAGTTACCATTGGCTCCGGTGATGCTAAATCCCTTCGCCTTGCCTTCGAGCGGCACAATCATACGCACCGGAATCCGATAATCTTGGCCTGGCCACCATTCGGCAACATTGATTTCAATCAGCTTCTGCCGCGTGTCTCCAACAGAATGCCAATCTTGCAGAATTTCTATACCTAGCGAACTTTCATCGAGAATCTCTTCGGTATTGAATAGGGGTTTCTCGGCGGCATAAAGCGGCGCAGTCAGGCAAAGCATCAAGGCTGCCAGCGGTGGGATGAGGCGGTTATTTTTCATAATTCTTGTATTCTTTTTTCATTACTCCAGGTGATCGCCGATGCCATTACCGTTCTTGTCAGTTACGCCCGAGAAAGGATGCCCCACTACAGCCTTCCAAGCGATTTCGCGGAAGATCTTGTC
>DKNL01000197.1 GCA_002474325.1 Opitutales bacterium UBA7389 | reverse complement strand
GATGAAAGCCATCTTGGAGCCGCCCGATGTGAACTTCTCTTTCCAGTCGTCAGGCCAGACTTCCTCGCCGTTGTCCTCGAGCATTTGGCAGTATTCGACGATGTCATCCACCCCGAGGCATGTGTGGATTAGATCCTCCGGAAATTCTACTTTGTATTCTGGTGAGTAGGTTAGTTCTAGTGTGTGGGCATTGCCTGGCAGTTCTAGATGGACGATCTGATTGCCGGCCGGACTCTTATCGTTCCGCTTTAGGACCATGAAACCGCAATTCTTGCAGTACCAATCGATAGACTTTTCCAAGTCGCTAACGCGAATGCGTGTATGGAGAAATTTGATCATTCCCCGGATTTAAAGGATGGCTTTCGGTATGCCAAGAGTAGATCACGGAAATCGGTATTATCTAGGAATCGATGAGAACAACGCTTATAATTTGATTAGTGGCTCAAAAAAGTTGAAGTCCAGCTACGGCTTAAAGAACGGAACCCCTCCTGTGGAGATGGCGATGAGCGGGGCGGGACTTCGATGGGCGATTCACCTAGAATTATGAATACTTGGAAGGCTTGGCGATTTGGACGAATTCAATGGTTTATTCGCGGCAACTCTAGATTGTCCAGATGGTATTTACTATAACTGTGTGACAGATGAATTTCCGTATATCTCGGGGATGCTCAAAGGAAAGGCTGAAGAGTCCTTGCTTTGACGGAGCGGTGATAGTCGAGGCGACCCCGTTGGAGTTCGCTGACCAGGCGTTCGTCGAGGGCATCGAGGTGGAGGAGTCAAAGTAGATTGACGCCAGAGGGGTGTTAAGGTTGAGCGTAGGTGTATTGAAGAGGAACGAGCCGACTGATCCAGAATATCGTGTGCGTCAATGGAGGTCTTGGTTTGCGAAGACCGATGAGAATTAGGCACTGTCCCTCCGGTCGATCCTACAATCTGACGGGCAACGCAGACTCTTCTAAACGGCGTTTGGCCTGTGCTATGGTATAAGTGCCAAAGTGAAAAATGCTAGCGGCGAGAACCGCGTCCGCTTTGCCTTCCTCTAGGACCTCTACTAGGTGATCCAGATTACCAGCCCCGCCCGAGGCTATCACGGGAACTTCTACCGCCTCAGAAATGCGTCGGGTCAGCTCGCAGTCATAGCCGGCGAGTGTGCCGTCGGCATCCATGCTAGTTAACAGAATTTCTCCGGCCCCCAAGGAAACTCCCTTATTGGCCCATTCGATAGCATTGAGTGGAGTGGGATTGCGTCCTCCATGGGTGAATACAGTCCAGCTATCGCCATCACGCTTGGCGTCGATCGCCAGCACGATACACTGGTTGCCGAATTTCTTAGCAGCTTCCTGGATAAGGTTGGGATCATTGATCGCTGCGGTGTTTAGGCTGACCTTATCTGCTCCGCTATGCAGCATTTTACGAATGTCTTTCAGGTTTCGCAAGCCGCCTCCTACGGTTAGCGGCATAAAGCATTCGGATGCAGTTGCTTCTACAACATGCCGCATGATTTGCCTTTCATCACTGGAGGCGGTTATATCCAGGAATACTAATTCGTCGGCCCCCTGCTCTTCGTAAGCCTTAGCGCAGTCGACTGGATCTCCTGCGTCACGGAGCTCCTTGAATTTAACGCCTTTTACGACGCGCCCAGCATGTACGTCTAGGCAGGGGATGATACGTTTCGCGAGCATCTTTTGTTTGCCGTTAAACCCTACTCCAGTTTCTGGATGCCCGCTATTACACTTCTCCGACGGCAATAATATCGGGCTCGAAAGAGACAGCTAGTCGATAAGTCTGACCCGGACGCATGATCAAAGGATGTTCGCGCTCGAGAGTCTGTAGGTAATGAATGTTCCCGTAGTTGGTGCGATACGATTCGTCGTTGGTCACGACCTCAGTCTCTTTCCACGTTCCTTGAAAATCATCTTTTTGAACTAGGCACCGCAGGCCCTCTTGTCCGAGCATTGGGCTGGATTCGACGCGGTACTGCGAGTGAGGCGAACCAATAGCCAGAACATAGCGGAAGCGGTCGAGCGTAATCTGGTTTTTGACGGTGTATATAAATTCGCTGGTGATCTTGTTGCCGGCGAAGGTCCAGCTAACTTTGCACGAACCGATGTTGGAGATCATCTTCTCATCCGTGTTGATGAGATCTGGTTGCTCGTATCTGAAGTAGAAGGAGCGCTTGAATCCAAGCCCCGTCGTGCACCGCTTTCCGTAGAAGGCAGGAATGAACTTCTCTCCACTAAAGGTGAGTTCGGGAAGCATTACGGGGAGGTAGGTATTGTTCGGCCAATCGAATACGCCTGGCGAATGAGGGAAGGGCAAGCAATCTGCCGTAGCGGTACCACCGCAGGATACGAGAGGCATTTGAATTTGCAGTCCCGAATTGACGTCGCGGTATAATAGCAGCCCTTGCTCTTTCTTATTAGACTTGTCGAATATAACAAAGCGGCATCCAGACTTGAATGTGTTCGTGGCTTCACCGGGTGGCGCCTTGATGTCCTTAGAAAGCCGAGCCCATTGGCTAAGGTAGCGGGCTCCGTCAAAATTTGCTAGGCGTGTCGTATGATTCGAGTATGCCGTGCGCTCAGCGTCGCGAACTACGAGGTATCCGTGTTCCTGATCCAAGTAGTTTACATAGAAAAAATAGAATAGGCGCTTGAGTAAGTTGAAAAACTTTTGCTGCTGATCCTCGGGAACCCAGCCATCGCGGAATCCTTGAAGAAGCAGGCTGATCAGGTGCATTTGCCCATAGGCACCGGCCGATTTCGAATAGGCCCAACCCAAACCGTCTTCTCGAACCATATCCGGCAGCAGTTTGATGTACTTCTGGGCGTAGGTTCTCAGACTGGGCAATTTGCGATCGCGGAGACCAGGATTCGAATGCAATTGGAGCGATTGACGCGTGAAAACGAACGCTAGAACACCGTAAATAGAGAAGTCGCCACCCAGGCCTTCGCCAACATCATCAAAGTAGCCGTTGGAGCTAGAATCATCGATTCGCGATACAAGGAGCTCAATTAGTCGGCCAGTTTCGTCTTTTTTGGAGAGCCCGAGACTGAAACGGCAAACGGCTTTGGCAATGTTGAAAGTCTGCCAATGGCTTTCGTAATCGCTCCGGCTCAAGAGGAGCTTGTCTAAGCGTTCTCGCGTTTCGTCGACTAGGCGTTCCCAAACAGGATTGCGTTCCTTAGATGGGCCGAAGGACAAAAGACCAAGAGCGGCGTAGGCTAGTCCGTTTTCTTGCGGGGGATCCCTGAATACCTGAGCGGTAATGCATCGGGCGGCGAGATCGATAAGGTCCTTGCCTTCGAGTTCTACTTCTCCTGTCGCTCGATGGAATTCCCCGATCGCGAGGGCTGCGTGACCCGATTCGTCTGGACGAGGCGCTTCCCCCTCGAACGGCGTAATGGTACCATCCTGTTTGATGGAGCCCAAATTGTGGCATAGCATGGAGCGAGCCATGTCTAGACACTGTTTAGAGAAACTTTCCATAGATAAGCGCCTTTAACGAAAGGAGATCGCCTCACGGGGGTGAGGAGGGAGACCGTCTTTTCTGGCAGCAGTATTTGCTAATTCAAGCGAGAAGTGGACGGAAATGTATATATTCAAGGAAAGAATGTTGAGCAAATTTGGAATAAACGAGATTCGTCAGCGGTTGATGAGATCCAGGAGATCCTGATTGCTCTCGGTTTTCGAGAGTCGTGTAAGCATGGTCTCAGTCGCTTCTTCCGTCTTTTGCTGCACGAGAGCCCGACGGAAGAAATGTATGCCTTCCAGCAGATCTTCGGGAATGAGTAGTTCCTCACGACGGGTTCCAGACGACGCGATGTTCATGGCTGGATAGAGCCTCATGTCGGCCACCTTTCGGTCGAGAACCATTTCCATGTTTCCCGTTCCCTTGAACTCTTGGAAAATCATGTCGTCCATGCGGCTGCCAGTCTCAATCAGGGCTGAGGCGACAATGGTCAGGCTGCCTTCCTCTTCTGTGTTGCGGGCGGCGGCGAAAAGTTGGCGAGGCTTTTCGAGGGCCCGGATGTCGAGGCCTCCAGACATCGTTCGCCCCGATTTCTTGGAGGAGTTGTGGGCCCGGGCCAAGCGGGTAATCGAGTCCATTAAGATGACCACGTCCTTGCCCGTTTCGACAAGCCGTTTGGCTCTATCTATACAAAGGTCGGCGATACGAATGTGGCTGGGTAGATCCTCGTCGTTTGATGATGCCCAAACTTCGCCTTCGATATTCCTCCTGAAATCGGTAACTTCTTCGGGTCGTTCGTCGACCAGAAGTATGAGAAGCGTTATTTCGGGATGGTTGGCGGCTGTCCCTTGCGCGATGTGCGTGAGCAAAGTCGTTTTACCGGTTCGTGGTGGGGCGACGATGAGGCCGCGTGTTCCCTTGCCAAGCGGACAGAATAAGTCCATGGCCCGAGTGGTCATCTTTTTACGCTCGGTTTCCAGGCGGATCTGCTCTTCTGGAGTAATTGTGGTCAGTTGGGTGAACTCGAGTTTCTTGCGTCGCTCGTCAACGGTTAAGCCATCAACGGTATCGATGTATCTAACCTTTGGATTCTGGAACCGCGGGTCCGTTGTTGCTTGGGCTACTATATAGCTGCCGCTTTTTAGTTTGAAACGGCGAATGAGTTCCTTGGGAATGAAAGGGTCGGTTGGCCGCTGACGACCATTTTTCGTCAGATCGAGGAGCTGCCCGGTTTTCTTCTTTGTCACTTCGAGGACACCTTCGACTTGGACGGTTTCCTCGGTATTTTTTTGTTTTTCGTCGGCCATAGGCTTGGCGTATAGGATGAGATCAGGTTGAAATTTGAATAGGTTGTATTTCCTGGCGGATACGGATTCCCTCGTTTGCAACGCCTGAGTTCAGGCGTATTCAGAAATTCGAAATAGGATTATGGCATTTGAGATCCGAGACTTGACCCTTCCAAGCGATTTTGCTGGTATTCGGCTTTTTCACCCCTCAACTCGTATTATCGAAATTAAAGAATAGTTGTGGCAGACAACGTCAATTCAGTAGCGCAAGATGGCGAAAAATTCCCGCCGTCTCCGGAATTCAAGAAACAGGCTGCTGTCCAAAGTATGGCCGAATACAGGAGGCTTTACTCGGAATCTGTGAAGGATCCAAAAAAGTTTTGGAATACTCAAGCAAAAGATTTGCTCCTATGGCGAAAGCCTTGGAAACAGACGCTTAAGTGGAAAGAGCCGCACGCTAAATGGTTTATTGGAGGTAAGCTCAATGTTTGCGAAAACTGCGTGGATCGACACTTGGGCACCGCTCGGGAAAACAAGGCAGCTCTGATATTCGAGGGGGAGCCTGGAGATAATAAGACTCTTACTTACAGACAGTTACATACAGAAATATGCAAATTTTCCAACGCTTTGGAAACCCTCGGTATCCGCAAAGGCGATCGCGTCGCGATCTATATGCCGATGGTGGCCGAAGCCGTAGTGGCTATGCTATCTTGTGCCCGGATTGGAGCGGTCCATACGGTAATTTTTGGCGGATTCAGTTCAGAATCAATTAAGGATAGGGTAAACGATTGCTCGGCGAAACTGGTGATTACTGCTGACGGAGGTTGGCGGCGCGGCAAGATTTTGGATCTGAAATCCAATGTGAACACTGCTTTGCGAGGCTGTCCGTCTGTCGAGAACGTGATCACCTTGAAGCGAACCGGGAATCGTGTTCACATGAGAAAGGACCGTGATTTATGGTGGCATGATATTGTTGCTGATGCTCCGCACACGCACAAGGCGAAAGCGTTCGATAGCGAAACGCCGCTCTTCGTCCTCTACACGAGTGGGAGCACCGGAAAACCAAAGGGAGTGTTGCATACGAGTGGGGGATACCTCTTGGGGACTACGATGACGTCGAAATACGTATTCGACCTTAAGGAGAACGATACCTATTGGTGCACGGCAGATATTGGCTGGATTACTGGGCATAGCTACGTGGTTTACGGAATTTTGAGTAATGGGGGAACAAACGTTATTTATGAAGGGGCTCCCAATTCGCCCGGACCTGATCGATTCTGGTCGATTGTCGATCGCCATAAGGTGACGATCTTCTATACCGCCCCAACGGCTATACGGGCTTTTATGAAATGGGGTGAGGATCACGTTCTCAAACATGATTTGAGTTCCCTGCGCTTGCTGGGATCGGTTGGAGAGCCTATTAATCCGGAAGCGTGGAAATGGTACCACAAGGTAATTGGTGGGGGGCGTTGTCCTATTGTCGATACATGGTGGCAGACGGAAACCGGCGGAATCATGATAACCACTTTACCTGGAGCGGCGGTTTCTAAGCCAGGATCTGCGGGGCTCCCATTTTTCGGAGTCGTTCCCAAGGTTTTCAACGACGAGGGCAAGGAAGTTCGTAAAGGGAGAAGCGGAAAGCTGGTCCTCACCCAGCCTTGGCCCAGCATGCTGCGCACGCTCTACGGAGATAATAAGCGGTACAAAGAGACTTATTGGAGCGATTACAAAGGCGTATATTTCTGTGGAGATGGCTGTCGCCAGGACAAGGATGGCTATTTTTGGATAGTCGGTCGGATTGATGATGTATTGAATGTCTCAGGACACCGATTGGGAACTGCAGAAGTCGAAAGCGCTTTGGTGAGCCATGGAGCAGTTGCCGAATCAGCCACAGTAGGGCGGTCTCACGAAATCAAAGGCAGCGCCATCGTTTGCTTCGTCACTTTGAAGGACGGATTCAAGGGTGATGACAAATTAAAAGCGACCTTGCGAACCCATGTCGGTTCGGAAATCGGCCCCTTTGCTAAGCCCGACGAGATTCGCTTCGCTTCAGCTCTTCCGAAAACGCGGAGCGGCAAGATCATGCGTCGACTTTTGAAGGATATCGCTGCCGGCAAAGAAATTCACCAGGATACCACGACCTTGGAAGACATATCCGTAGTGAATCAGCTACAGGCGCAGAAATAATGATGAAGGATTGCTTATGAGGGGCGAACGCTAGCCGTCTTTCGATTCTTCCGTCACCCCTGAATACTCTCTCTTAAACCTTCATCCTTTTAAAAGGGTGCTTCTTGTGGATTTATGTGATAGGTCAAGTGGTGCGGTTTAGGAGCTAGCAGTGGCTTTCATAATCGGGGATTCTCCCTAGTAGATACTAGGAGCTATCGCTGTCATCGTTGTGATTGTGGCGATGCTGGCGATGGGCGTCCTTGAATTATTTCATCTGTCGAAAAGCAAGCAGACCTAAACTAACATTATTTAGATTTAGTAGGCTTTTGAGGCATGCAAGTCCTCGTTTGGAAAATACCCCTAGAAGCTATGGTTTGTGGTAGTTCACCTTTGTCCGCAAAGCGGATTTATCTTCAGGGCACTAAGATTAAAATGTATGGTCCGCAGGCTCTACCTTCTTCAATAGTTGCCGGCTAGTCTAATTTAATATTGAAACCTTCTCTGGCTGCGTCAGATTTCGCGTCGGCCAGGTCCTATGCGATGTTGGACGGGCGAATCCCGCCAGGACCGGAAGGTAGCAACGGTAGCCACGTTTCGCATGCGCCGTAGGTCGCCTGGCCACTCTTCCCCCAATCAGGCGAGGTTACGCTGGAGAAATTGGCTATGGGATTGGAAATGATCCTTTTCAGAATATCAGCCCTACGAGTACGCGATTTGGCATGGCGAAGACGTTTAGAAATTATTTATCGTTTTCCTGTTGGACTCTGAAGAATTTTTCGTGTCGATTCGTGTTATTCGTGGTTAGCAAACCTTTTCCTCTTTAATGTCAGCAACAGGCTATCAAGTAATCGCTCGGAAGTGGCGACCCCAGAAGTTCGATGATCTAGTCGGTCAAGATCATGTTGTGCGAACATTGAAGAACGCTATCACTCAGGATCGCATCGCCCACGCTTACTTGTTCGTAGGCCCACGAGGTACTGGTAAAACGACTACTGCTCGCCTATTTGCCAAGTGCTTGAATTGCGAAGACGGTCCGAAAATCGATCCACCCGAGGATTCCGAGATTTGCCAAGCCATCATGAGCGGCTCCTGCATGGATGTGCTGGAGATCGATGGAGCCTCGAACAATGGGGTGGAGCAAGTGCGCGATCTACGGGACGATGCACAATACTCCCCCAGTCAAGGACGCTACAAAATCTACATCATCGACGAGGTGCACATGCTTTCGACGGCGGCTTTCAATGCCTTGCTGAAGATCCTCGAGGAGCCTCCCGAACATGTTAAATTCATTTTCGCGACGACCGAGGCCCAGAAGGTTCTTCCAACGATCATTTCTAGGTGCCAGCGATTCGATCTTAAACCCATACCCGAAAAGCTGATTCAAGAGCGTTTGGCTCGCATCTGCAAAGAAGAAGGGATTGCCGCGGAGGAAAACGCGATGCAAGCGATTGCCCGAATGGCGGATGGAGGAATGCGCGATTCTCAGTCGATCCTGGATCAGATGATTGCGTTTTGTGGCGATAGCATTTCCGAAGAGGATGTGCTTCAGGTATATGGTCTAGTCAGTGTTGAGCAGACTACCGAGTTGGCGAAAGCCATTGCGTCGGGTGATCATGCAAGGATCCTGGACTTGGTCGATGATTTCGATGCCTCGGGTCGGGACTTTTTTAGGGCTCTCGTCGATATGCAGAACCACCTTCGAGAAATCTTGTTATCGGCCATAAAAAATGGCGGGTCGGATTCGAGTTTAGGTATTTCCATGACAACAGAGGCGATAACCCGTTTGTTGGACAGCCTTCGCAGGAGCGAAAGTGGACTTAAGTTTGGGTTAAACGAAAAGGTGAATTTCGAAGTGGCGTTGCTGAAAGCATCAGAGGAGTGCCGAGCTAGAGCCATTGACGGACTGATTCGCGAGCTTTCCGGTGTCGCCAACTCGATGCCGGAAAAAAAAAAGCCTTCGAACCTAGCAGTGAACAATCCCCAGTAGGGGAAATCCGGTCAGAAGAAGAGTCAGTGGTGATAGCCGAGGACCCTGGAATCGCTATCGTGGAGGGACAGCCGACGGAAATCGAAGCGGGTGGAGTTGAGGATGGCTCCGAAGTCGAGCAGGGATTCGTTGAAGATTCGATTCGGGAAAAGGAGGAATATTCTTCAGAACCAGATAGCGAACGGGATCAATCGCCACTGCCTAGCTTGGAAGAGGCAGAGGCTCTCATTTCCGAGAAAACCAAGTTGTTGATGGACGAATTGTTCGGAGCCCGCATTCAGCGGGTTAAGCGTATCGACCCAAAGGAAATTCGCTAGTCACTTAAACCGAATTGCAGTCTTTTCAGACTCGCTTGAAGTGAAAATTAGAAACAGGCTAAGCTTTGTGTAAACATGGTGTGATCAAGCGAATGCGATGATCGTAAGAGTGGGGTTATAGCACGATAATCAAAGGAGCATGCTATCGAAATACCTAGATAATCCCACTCCTATGTTGGAGTGTGGTCCG
>DKNL01000278.1 GCA_002474325.1 Opitutales bacterium UBA7389 | reverse complement strand
GCTTCGCGAATACTCCACAAAGCTGCTTTCCCAAAAAGGTGCCTCGTTTCGTCTTCTTCCATCGGTCAAATTCGATTCTACAAACGTTTTCGGCGAGAAGGAGTCAATTATTAGGGTCGGCGAGAGATCAGAATCATTATGCCTTCACTTGGATCGTATTTCCCGACTGGCGAACCTGCCCAATCTAGAAGCCAAGCAACTACAACTGGAATTGCAGCGAAGTGTCCGTTCCCATGATGCGATCGACGTGCCAGTGGATGCCTTACTACATGGTTGTATTTCCTCGACATTCGTCAACCAATGCCAAAGCCCTGCCAGCCTAGCTATTGCAAACCACAAAAAGGCCCCATCTTTGGTGGCGGAGGTGTTTGGCGAACGTGTAAAAGCCCTTCCACCAGCGACCACGCTCCTTGAAAAAGCAAAGTCGATTGTCGATCTGCTGAAAGACTCGGACACCAAGCAGATAAATGGCATTCTCGTCCCCGGAATGGGCCTTCTTTCCTTCGCAACCACGGCCAAGGAATGCTATCAACAAACGGTCGAACTCAACGATTTAGCGACTAACTATTTCGAATCTCTAGGTTCCTTGTCGAGCGAAGCAAACCCTTCGCATACATTATATCTGCATGAGATCGCCGAATTGAGGGCTAATATATCCAAAATTTACGGACATGCTATGATTGCTGTTCATGATTCCTCAAGCCACGCAATTTCATTCGCGGTTAGCGAATTCGCTTCCGAATTTTCACCCATAGCGGAAAAAGCGGATGATTCTCGACTGGCTGAAGAATCCGAAATTCAGCATATACGTTGGCCCAATCGCGGAGTCTTTTCATTCGCTTCCGATAAAGCCGCCGTCTTTGACCTTGCCGCAATCGCCACCAATTTTGCTAAAGCAATTCCGCTGGCCCAAGCAAGCGGTGGCTGGGAAGGCAATGTCCCAAAACCCAATTCCAAGCCAATAAAGAACGGCGTTTTACAAGGCCAAATTGCATTGGTTTCAGGATCGGCATCCGGAATTGGACTGGCAACAGCCACCACTCTAATGGAAGCGGGAGCCTGTGTCGTCGGAGCGGATATCAATCCCGAGATAGAGAACATCATGTCGGAAATCGGAGCATTAGGTGTAACCGTAGACCTGACTCAAGAGGATCAGATTCAAGCCCTGATCGCCCGCATCATTCGCGAATTCGGCGGCCTGGATATCGTGGTTTCCAATGCCGGCATCTTTACTGCCGGGGCTTACATCGAGGATATGGAGACCGACAATTGGGAACGTAGCATGTCGGTCAATCTGACCAGCCATCAAGTTCTTCTCAAGCACGCCATTCCTTTCGTCAAAAAGGGGTTTGATCCTTCTATCATATTTATTGGCTCGCGTAATGTGAATGCCCCCGGTGCCGGCGCCGCAAGTTACTCTTGCGCCAAAGCAGGTCTGACGCAGCTTTGCCGCGTCGCAGCTCTGGAACTAGCTCCCGAGGGTGTTCGCGTGAATGTTATCCATCCTGATGCCGTATTCGACACCAAACTCTGGACGCAAGACGCTCTGGAGCGGTCCGCCAAACGCTATGGACTTACAGTGGAGCAGTACAAGAAACGGAATCTTATGAAGACGGAAATTACATCTAGAAGCGTAGGCAATACCGTTGTCGCCGTAGCTTCCCAGGCCTTCGCCAAAAGCACTGGAGCCCAAATCCCCGTCGACGGAGGCAATGACCGAATCATCTAATTTGACCAACCCGCAGAGAATGCAGATCAACACAAATTAGGATCGCGAAATTAAAATTTAGCAACCTGACTCCTAAACCTCGACTCGTCTCAATTCTGTCCCAAAATTGGCCAACAACAATCCGCGTTCAACTGCCCGATCTATAGTCAAAATTACTTTCAAATGAAAAAGCTACTTAACGAACCCCTTCAAGCTGCTTCCGAACTTGTAGACGGTCTTGTCGACTACTACAATGGTTCCGTTGAGCAAGTTAGCCCTGGAGCGATCGCCCTCACTGAGATCTCCGACGATAAAGTCGCCCTTCTCGTCGGAGGTGGGACCGGCCACGAACCCATCTACCACGGTCTGATTGGCGAAGGGATGGCGGATGGAGCTGCTTGCGGCGATATTTTCGCTGCCCCTCCTCCGAATGTTATTCTCGACGCCACCAAGGCCGTAAATCGCGGAAACGGAGTGTTATATCTATATGGTAACTACGCGGGTGATGTAATGAATTTCAAGATTGCAGCCCAACTTGCCGCGGTTGAAGGCATTCGTGTGGAGACCGTACTCATTTGGGACGACGTAGCATCCGCTCCGCCAACGGAAAAGGATAAGCGTCGCGGTATCGCGGGTTTAATCCCAATTGTCAAATTGGCCGGGGCGGCAGCCGATCGGGCCGAAAACCTAGATGAGCTTGTCGCTCTAGTTACCAATGCTCGAGACAACACGCGATCGGTCGGTGTCGCTATGGCCCCCGGCTCCATACCTGCCACGGGGAAACCCACTTTCCAACTTGACGAAGACTCGATCGGAGTCGGCATGGGAATACATGGCGAACAAGGCGTTGGCGTGGAAAAGATGACGTCTGCCGACGAACTCGCTATCAAAATGATCGACCTCGTCCTTGCCGACGATTTGCCAATCGGGGCAGGCGATGAGGTCCTCGTCTTTGTCAACAGTCTCGGTTCCACAACTATGATGGAATGCCTAATCGTGTTGAAAAAAGTGAAAGCCCTTCTCCTAAAGAAAGGAATAAGTATTTACGATATTTTACTGGGCCCCTTGGTGACATGTCAGGAAATGGCCGGAATCTCTCTGAGCCTCACGAAACTGAATGACACGCTCAAGCCTCTATGGGACGCACCGTGCTCATCACTTGGATACACTAAACTAGGGAAGTAACGATATAATAAGATAGCCGACCTTTCCGCGACCGCAGGACCACCAACCTAAATTTTACGGGGAAATCGGAGATCAGCAGCTACCTTAAACACGACAAACCCATATATCAAGATGAGCAATCTAACCCTCACCCCTACAAACGTCAAAGAGATGCTACTGAAAGTGGCCGATGTGATCATTGAATCCGAAGAGAAGCTTTCTCAAGCGGATCGCGACCTTGGCGATGGTGACCATGGCCTTGGCATGCAACGTGGCTTCACCGCCGCCAAAGCCCAGCTCGAGGTTCTCGAGCCAAAAACGGTCTCCGAAGTTTTCACTACCACCGGCATGACCTTAATGGCGTCAATGGGCGGCGCTTCCGGCGCCGTTATGGGAATGCTCTTCCAAAGCGGGGGAACTGCCCTGGGAGCCAACGATTCGCTAGATGCCGACGGACTCTGCACATTTTTGAAAGGAGCATGTGATGGGGTTACCAATCTAGGAGGGGCGAAACCCGGCGACAAGACCATGGTTGATGCTCTAGTGAGTGCTCGTAATAAGGCCGAAGGAAATGATTGCAAGTCCATCAGTGAAGCCTGCCAAGCCGCGGCTAGCGGAGCCAACGAGGGCATGGAGGCTACCAAAGCGATGATTGCCACGATGGGAAGAGCCAAAACCTTGGGAGAAAAGTCTATCGGCTATCCCGATCCCGGAGCGTTGTCTGTATCCATAATTTTTAAGACAATGAGCGACTACGCAAGTTAGCCCCCAATTTCCAACCAAACCTAAAATAAACATAATCAACTTCAAATAACATGGCAGATCTAGACGACATTAGAGATGGCGACAACTTCGGGCTCAATAGCCCTGCAAATACTGACTCCTTTTACCTGAAGGGTCTCAACAGCGCAAGCTGGGGTATTAAGAACCGCATGTCTCGCATTTTCAACCGTAAGTCCGGCCGGACTGTTATGCTGGCCTTCGACCACGGATTCCTCATGGGCCCTACTTCCGGCCTCGAGCGCATAGATATCGGAATAGCGTCACTCGCCGATCATGCTGATTGCCTAATGGCAACGCGCGGCATGCTTCGTTCCTGTATCCCGCCAGACAATACGAAGCCAGTTTGCCTGCGTACCGATACAGGAACCACGATTCTCACTGAGATGAATCACAATGTTCTCATCGACGAGGCAGAGGTCATCGGCATGAACGCGGCAGCCATGGCGGCCATGATCGCTGTTGGCGATCCCGCTACGGAGGCCTCCACCATAGCCAACATCAGTCGTCTAGTCGATATTGGTCAAAAGTACGGGATTCCCGTTATGGGAGTGACCGCGGTTGGAAAGGAAATGGCTCGCGATTCCCGGTACTTCGGTCTAGCCTCACGTGTTTGTGCCGAAAACGGGGCCAGCATCGTCAAAACCTACTACACCGAAGGGTTCGAAAACGTGGTGGCTTGCACGCCAGTTCCCGTTGTCATAGCGGGCGGTAAAAAGCTGCCAGAGCTGGAAGCCTTGGAACTCGCCTACAACGCCATCCAATGCGGAGCGGCCGGTGTCGATATGGGCCGCAACGTTTTCCAGTCTGATGCCCCATTGGCTATGATAAAAGCCATCGGCGGAGTCGTTCATGACAACCTGAAGCCCCAGGCAGCCTTCGAGCTATTCAACGAATTGAAGAACTCTTAGGCAAAGTGCTTCATAGAATTTTCAAGCCGGATACATTAGTGTCCGGCTTTTTTCTAATTGTTGTATACCACGATTCTTAACATCCGAATTTAACCCCCATACCTCTTCCTGATTCCAGTCCCAACGTTTTGCGCCACAAAACTGGCGGTGGTGCTGCTTCGCTGTTCGGACTCCCCTTCTTCTTGGTTGGAGCAGGCGTCATTGTACACACGTTCATCACCCAGGAGGTTAGAGGGGGTCATCACCTCCCCTTGTAATTTTAGCCTTCCTTTCGGAGCCATATTCGCAACGGTTCTCGGTGTCAGACGATTTCAACCTATCGATCGGCACGGGCTTGTCCAATAAAGAACTAGCTTATATTCATGCATTGGCAAAAAGAATTCTCGTTTCCTGACTCGAAGTCTAAAACTCTTGCCCTCGCCTATCGGGGTCCCAATAAAGCTGGCTCTTGAGCAACGAACCCGAAAAACCGTCCGCGGATGCCAAAAAGCTCTCGCTCGGCATCGTCTTTCTGACGATTTTCATCGATCTAGTCGGGTTCAGCATCATTTTCCCTCTCTTTCCAGCCATCCTGGAACACTATGGCCAGAGCGGTTTACTGCAAAACCTGACCAATTCGCTAGACGCATTTTCGGAAGCTACAGGGGCCGGCGATCGATTCACTCCAGTACTGTTCGGAGGCGTCCTTGGGTCCCTTTATGCGGCTCTACAGTTCTTCTTCGCTCCCATCTGGGGAACCCTTTCCGACCAATATGGTCGCCGTTCCGTACTTCTGGTAACTACCCTCGGAGTATTCGGCAGCTACCTACTTTGGGGATTTGCGGGAAATTTTTTCCTCCTGGTCTTAGCTCGTTTTGTAGGCGGCTGCATGAGCGGTAACATATCAGTCGCCACCGCCGCAGTGGCGGACATTACCACCAAAGAAAACCGTTCGAAGGGAATGGGCATCGTGGGAGCGGCTTTTGGACTGGGATTCATTTTAGGGCCCGCTCTAGGCGGCATTTTTAGTCAATTCAATCTGCTCGAGCACAACCCTGAGCTCGCTCGCTTCGGAATTAATCCCTTCTCAGTAGTCGCGTTCGCTGCCTCTATACTCGCATTTCTGAATTTCCTCTGGGTGCAAGCTCGCTTCTCGGAATCCTCACCGAAGGAAAACCGTGGAAAAGGCGAATCCCGCAATCCGATCTCTCGCCTATCGGAAAAATTTTCCCCAGAAATCGCCAAAACCAATCTTACCTACTTCGTGTTCATGTTCGCCTTTGCGGGAATGGAATTCACCCTGACATTTCTTGGAGCGGACCGTTTCGGCTTCACGCCTCAGCAAAACGCGTGGATGATGGTGTTTGTGGGCTTCATACTAGCCCTCGTTCAAGGAGGGCTAGTTCGCCGGTTGGCACCAAAATTTGGGGAAAAGCCGGTCGCGATGTCAGGACTTAGCTTTGTCAGCGTCGGACTTGTTGTATTGGGGCTAGCAAAATCCGTGATAGGACTCTACTCAGGCCTCGCCCTGCTGGCCGTCGGCGTTGGGCTTTGCAGCCCCACCCTAAGTTCGATGGTCTCTCTCTTCGCTCACGAGTCGAGACAAGGCAGCGTTCTGGGCACGTTTAGAGCTATCGGCTCTCTCGCCCGAGCGGTCGGCCCCCTGCTGGCAAGTTTCATATTCTGGTGGTTCGGATCCCTCCAGCTCTACCTTTTCGGAGCCGCAATTACCGCCTTCTCCCTTTGGCTCTGTAGTCGAGTCCCCGCCCCTACGAAAAACTAGACTAGCGGATAAGCGCCTGAATAGGA
>DKNL01000162.1 GCA_002474325.1 Opitutales bacterium UBA7389 | reverse complement strand
CCGACAGATTCGTCGATGAGAAAGAGTCCCATTTCCTTGCCCACGCGTCGGTGGTCGCGCTTGCGAGCTTCCTCGATTTGTTCAAGGTGTTGAGCGAGCTCGTCTTTGGTGGCGAAGGCTGTCCCGTAGATGCGTTGGAGCTGCTTATTGTTCTCGTCGCCCCGGTGATATGCACCGGCCACGGAGAGAAGCTTGAACGCCTTGATTTTCTTGGTATAGCCAACATGCGTCCCAGCACAGAGATCGAGGAATTCACCATTCTTGTAGAGCGAAATGGTATCTCCCTCCGGAATATCGTCGAGACGGCCCAGCTTGTAGGTTTCCTGCCCCATTTGCTTGATCATCTGGATGGCTTCCTCGCGTGGCACCTCAAATCGCTCGAATCGCTGGTTTTCCTTGATCACCTTTTTCATCTCTGCCTCGATTTCCTCCAAGTCTTCGGGGGTGAATTTGTGATTCAGATCGAAGTCGTAGTAGAAACCGCTGTCGGTGGGAGGGCCGATATCGAGTTGCGCGTCGGGGAACAGACGCAGTACGGCAGTCGCGAGCACGTGGGCTGCCGAGTGTCTCAATTCCTCTAGCGGTGTCATATCCTCTTTCATATTGCGTTATGATGATGCCTCTTATCGGCAAGTCTTTTCATGAATTTCCGAAAATGTGAACAATGAAAACCTGTTTTTAGAAATTAGAGCTAGATTGCTTCCAGATCGAATCCATCTTTGCGGTCGAGTATCTTCCAGCCTTTAGCTTGAACTCGATCGCGCAAATCGTCGGCGGCCGCCCAATCTTTCGATTGCTTAGCTTCCCATCGGGCTTGGGCGAGTTCTTTTATTTCTTCTGGGGCTTCTATTTTCGGTTTCTCGATCACTACTTCTGATAGATCGTAACCGAGGGCGAAGATCAGTTTATGGAAGGCAATAGCGGTCTCTGATGGGCTGCTATCGCCGTACTCTTCTTTAATTGCCGAGAAAACTCCTCCCAGTGCACCCGCTGTATTTAGGTCGGTTCTCAGTGTGTCCCAAGCTTTCTGAAAGGGTCCCCAAGGGGCATTAACGTATTTGCCCTTTTGTATTGCTTTCATGAGGGAGTCCCATTTAAGCCCAGCGGCTGCCAGGCTATCATTCGAGAAGTGTCGCAGGCGAACAAGAGCGCTTTGGGCCGCATGTAGCGAATCCATGGTGAAGTTGATGGTCTGCCTATAGGCACCAGAGGTAAGGGCGTATCGCAAGACGACTGGAGCGAATCCCTTTTCTACAATATCATCAATGGTGTAGAAATTATTAAGGCTCTTTGACATTTTGCCGCCTTCTACGAGCAAGTGAGCGCAATGTATCCAGTAGCGAAAGAATTGAGTGTCGCAGCTGCATTCGCTTTGAGCGATTTCATTTTCATGATGTGGAAATATGAGGTCCTCGCCACCGGAATGGATATCGAGATGGTTCCCTAGGTATTTCATGGCCATTGCTGAACACTCTAAGTGCCAACCTGGCCGTCCTTCGCCCCAGGGGCTTTGCCAGTAGACGTCTCCATCGTCTGACTTACGGCTCTTCCACATGGCGAAATCGGCTAGAGACTCCCGATCGTATTCATCCGCGTCGTTGGGAGATTCATCGGTCGCACTGGTCGTTAACTCTCGCTCTTTTAGACGAGATAGCCTACCGTATTCATCGAACGATGACACTTTGAAATAGACACTGCCATCTTCGGTTTGGTAGGCATGTCTTTTTTCTAGGAGAGCGGATATCATTTCGATCTGCTCTTGTATGTGATCGGTTGCCTTGGGCTCGATTTTGGGTGGCAGCATATTGAATCGTTGGCAGTCACGATGGAAGATCTCCGTCCAATATTCAGTCACTTCCGAAAGCGATTTTCCCTCCTCGCGTGATCGTTTGATTGTCTTGTCGTCGACGTCGGTGAGATTGCGAACATGGAGGACGTCGTAACCGGCCATTTGTAATGTTCGCCTCATGACATCTTGGGAAATAAATGTCCGGAAGTTCCCGATATGGGCTTGGGCATACACGGTTGGACCACAGCAGTACATGCCAATACGTTTACCCTTAGAAGGGACTATCGGCTCAGGGCTTCTTGAAAGCGTATTGTGTAGAATAACTTCTGGCATAGGATAGTTTTGACGAATAGCGGTGATCGATTTTAGGGATCAGGTGGGTAGTTTGATCGCCCATGCAAGGCGAATCCTCTTACTCGTGCAGTCAACAGATAGGGCTGGCGCGACAGGTTCGGCAAACGCTTGCCATTGAAAGCGCTTCCCCTTTGCGTGTTGTTGCCAGTAAGCCCATATTGCCACGATTCTCAAAATGAACGATCCTGATAGCACGGAAGATTTCAAGCTCGATTTAACCCGCCGTCCACGCCGGCTTCGTCGTCATGCGGCGACGCTGGCTATGACGCAGGAAACTTGGCTTCGGAAGGAAGATCTCATAGCTCCTTTGTTTGTAATTGATGGGGATGTTCCCATTGAGCCGGTGGATAGCATGCCAGGAGTGTTTCGAAGAAGCATTACCGACTTGGTTCGAGAGTGTCGGGAGCTCGAATCGCTTGGTATTCATGCAATAGCCCTGTTCCCCAGTATCGATCCGTCATTGAAGGACGAGTTGGGTTCCGAGGCTGGGAACCCGGACAACTTAGCGTTGCGAGCGGTCAGAGCCATCAAGGAAAGCGTTCCGGAACTTATGCTTGTGGCGGATGTAGCGCTGGATCCATTTACCTCTCATGGCCATGACGGCGTGCTCAATCAGGCTGGGGACTACGTTCTCAATGACGAAACCGTTGAGCGGCTTTGCCAAATGGCGGTTTTGCAAGCGGAGGCTGGTGTGGATATTGTGGCCCCGTCGGACATGATGGATGGCCGCGTTGGGGCAATTCGTCGATCGCTTGATGGATCGGGGTATGTTGATACCTCGATCATGGCTTATTCCGCGAAATTCGCCTCCGCCTATTATGGACCTTTTCGGGAAGCGGTAGGAAGTGCAAGCGCCGCAGGGACGAAACTTTTGGACAAGAAGACCTATCAGCTCAACTCTGCTAACCGTCGCGAAGCCTTGGCTGATGCACTTCTCGACGAGGAAGAGGGAGCGGATTACTTGATGGTCAAGCCCGCGGGTCCTTACTTGGACATTATTCGAGAGACGCGCGATGCTACTGCGCTCCCCGTGGCCGCCTATCAAGTGTCAGGCGAATATGCTCAGATCCACGCGGCGGCCAAAATGGGATGGCTCGACTATGAGAAGAGCCGAGACGAATCGCTGATGTCGATTAAACGAGCGGGAGCGGATTTGATTCTGACTTATTTTGCGAGAGAAGTGGCCGAGCAATTATAGCTCCGGACTGGCAGCCGAAACGGTTTCAGCTTTAGAATAAAGTTAAGGATTCGAGTAGCGTCTAATCCTTCTCCTCGGCTTCTTCTTCGTCGGGAGGGCCGCCTTGGTAGGCTTCGTCCTTAGTTTCTTCTTCCTCGTCCTCGTCCCACCTTAGATTCTCGCTTTCGCTGATCTTCTTGGCTTCTTCGTCGTCGATATCTGGATAGTCATCGATAACCTCGTCTTTCTCGTCTTCGTCTGTCTCATCGCCTTCGAGTTCCCAACCCGTTGGGACGTAATCCAGGATACGAGTGATTTCGTCGAACATGTGAACGGCTCGTCCTTCGATAAAGCTGTTGTTCTCCTCCTCACGCAATTCATCCTCGAGTTCATCGACGGTGAACGGCTGTTCGAAGTCGATGATATCGTTGAGCATCCGCACTCGGATTTTCGAAATGTGATTCAAGAAATCCGCGTAAGGCCCATTCTCGTCGTCAATCACATCCGGCAATCCGAATAGGGATTCTTCCGTGTCCAGCAGGCTTTCGTTTGTGCGCTGCAGCCGGACTAGTCCCTCGCCGAGATCCTTCTGGATCTTGAAGGGGATGAATGCACGGTCCATGGTGTCTTGGTCAAAACTGTATCCGCGTAGTGGTTCTACAAGATCGATCATGTGCGAAATCTGCCGAGGATCAATAATGCTCAGCCCATCAACGTCCCAATGGACGTCGTCGCTTACTTCTGTTACCCACCAGTTTAGATCTTCGCCGATCCTAACGGTGCACCATTCAATCAGATTTGTACTTTTTGGCATGTTCTCCGCGTACTTTCTTCAAAAAACGGGTGTGCTTACTAAGTCAACCAATGAAAAGGCAAAAAATATGAGAAAATTCTACTTACTCTGAAATTGTTTGAAAAACGGGGATCGCACTTGGTTTATCGTCTTCACTATCTGGATATGAGTACCTCCTTATCGGCGAAGAATTTTTCGAGTTTAAATCTCGATTCGATCGGGAGAGTCATGAGTTCGCAAATGGGCACCTCCGACGGTGGGAATAATTTTCTTTTCAAGCCGAAGTCACTCTGATGGCCTCTCGTCAGATTATGAGCGTTGTCTACAAGAGCTTGGTAAAACCGCTACTTTTCCGCCTAGAGCCGGAGTGGGCTCATGAGCTTGCAATCGACGCCCTATCAATCCTTGCTCGAACGCCCGGATTGCCTGGCTGGATGAAAGCGTGGAACCAATTGCCTGAATCATCGAGCTCGCCGATTGAGGCATTCGGATTGTCTTTCCCCAATCGGGTGGGTTTGGCGGCTGGATTCGACAAGAATGCCGTTTGCTGGCCGGCTTTCGAGGCTTTGGGTTTTGGGCATGTAGAGATCGGGACAGTGACTGCCAAGCCGCAGCCCGGTAATCCTAAACCTCGAATGTTTCGCTTTCCAGAGCAGGGCGCACTCCTTAATCGAATGGGTTTCAACAATGTTGGAGCGGACGCGGTCGCCGAGCGATTGCGCGAGCTTCCGGGGCCAGGCGAGCGCGGGATACCTTTAGGGATCAATATCGGCAAGTCAAAGTTAGTACCCTTGGATGAGGCAGTGGCGGACTACCGACACTCTTTTCTCACCCTAGCGGACTATGCTGACTACCTTGTCGTGAATGTTAGCAGTCCTAACACCCCGGATTTACGCAAACTGCAGGAAGAGTCTCGCTTGCTGGATCTGCTGGGCGAATTGCGGCGATTGAATCATGAACGCGCTGAGCAAGCTGATAAGCAGCCGATTCCAATACTCCTCAAAATCGCGCCGGATCTGAGCGATCCGCAATTGGATGCCATTCTGGGAATTCTCATGGACCTAGAGCTGGCAGGAATCATAGCTACTAATACGACCATGGTTCGAGAGGGAATCTTTGAGACTGTTGATGAAGTAGGTGGCATCAGCGGCAATCCGGTGGAATCCATTTCAACGGAGGTTATTGCCCGAATCTACGACAGAACGGAAGGTCGGCTGCCGATCATCGGAGTGGGAGGTATTTCTAGTCCTGATACGGCCAAACGAAAGATCGATGCGGGAGCGACGCTCGTACAAATTTACACGGGTATGGTCTATGGGGGCCCTTTCCTGGCTAAACGGATCGCCCGAGCGCTGGCTGAATAGGTTGATTGAAAGCGCTCAGATCGCGGCGTAAAGCCGCTCCTACGAAAGTGGAGATCTCTCAATGTTGGAGCAGCTATACGCCGCGATTAACCGCCTTAAACTTTGACGTTGCCGGTGAAGACGACTTTGGCAGGACCGGTTAGGGTGATGTCGCTGATTTCATCGCCTTCCCGGGAAAAATCGACTTTTAATGTTTCCCCGCCTCGCACGTGTAAGGAAATCGGAGTGGGCAGATCTTTAGTCAGGTTGGCAGTTATGGCAACAGCCACTACTCCTGTTCCGCAAGCGAGCGTCTCGTTTTCCACGCCTCGTTCGTAAGTGCGGACTACAATGAGTCCATCGTCTTCGATTTGGGCGAAATTGGAATTGGTTCCGGCGGGGAATCGCTCATGATAGCGGATGGCGCGGCCTTCAGGCACGATATCGATGGCTTCCACATCATTTGTGAACACGACTACATGTTCCACCCCGGTATTCATAAAAGCGAAGTCGTAGGACCCGTGAACTGTGGAAAGGTTTTGGTCGAGTTCGATCGAATGTACAGGCGTCATGCGGATCGTGTACTGACCCTCATCTGCTTCTGCACGCATTGGGCCCGCATCGGTCGTGAAATTAACCTCTTTCCCGTTTCCAACTCCATTGAGGATAGCGAAAAAAGTGAAGCAACGGGCCCCGTTGCCGCACATGTCGACGCGTCCACCATCGGCGTTGTAATAGATCATGGTAGCATCGGCTCCCTCTGCAGTTGGAGGATTCAGGAGGATGAGGCCATCCGCGCCGATTCCGAAGCGGCGATCGCAAAGGTTGGCGACTTGGTCGGAAGTTAGCTCGATAGCTCCGTCTAGATTTTCGATCATGACGAAGTCGTTCCCGGCCCCGTGCATTTTTGTAAATTCGATTTGCATGCTAGAAGTCGTATCTAGGAAACGAATAGCCATTGCTTGGCAATGCGTAAATCGTCTGGAAACATATAGTATTCAATTGAGGGCTGTGATTTCCTCGACATTTATTGGCAAGGGCATTTCCGTTGATTTGTAAACTGCAGAAGCAGATTCTCGTTACTATGACGTCAAAACTACCCCGAAGAAGCCTCGCTCAAGGCGTTTTAGCCGCTGGAGCAGCGGGTGCCCTTTCGCGAGCCAAATCGTTCGCCGCTGTCCTTCCAAAGAATGTTGGCCGCCTAGACGGAGTGCAACTGGCGATCGTCGCGATTGGCGGAGATGGATTTGGAATGCATCGGCAAGAGCCTGCCTTTCTTGATATCCCTGATCTGGGCTTTACCAATGTGAAATCCAAATTGTGGTATTCGGGGCTGATTACGCCTCGCTACATTGAGAGCATTCAGGCTCGTTGCTACCAAGCCGCCTTGACGTGCGTGAGTGGGAGGTCGCCCGCCACCTAAAACAGTTTTACGCTGTGATAACCGATTCGGTGGGACTTAAAGTTTTAATCATATGAAAATCGTCATACTTGATGGATACACCTTAAATCCAGGCGACCTCAGTTGGGAGGCCTTCGAAGCATTGGGCGAAGTCGTTGTTTATGATCGCTCAACACCGGAAGAGGTTGAGGAACGGGCTAAAGGGTGCGATGTTCTGATCACCAATAAGGCTATCGTATCAGCAGAAACGATAAGAAATTCTGAATCTTTAAAGTATATTGGAGTTACGGCAACTGGCGTGAATATCGTTGATGTCGAAGCGGCTACAGAACGCGGTATTACGGTAAGCAATGTTTCCGGGTATGGACCGGACTCTGTGGCTCAAATGGTATTCGCCCATATATTGAATTTCACAAATCGAATAGCGGAGCAAATAGACGATGTTCGTGATGGTGGTTGGACGAGTAGCGAAGATTTTTGCTATTGGCTTAACCCCTTGACTGAGTTGCGGGGTTTGACGATTGGCATTGTTGGTCTAGGCGAAATTGGAGGCGCTGTGGCTAGGATTGCCCACGGGTTTGGAATGAAAGTTATTGCCTACACGCGAGATCCTAATCGTGAATCTCCGGATCACGTTGAATGGGTAGGCTTGGACGAACTGTTTGTAGGTAGCGATTTCGTTACCCTTCATTGCCCGTTGACTTCAGAGACTGAAGAAATCGTTGACGAGCGCCGCCTCCGCCTAATGAAGTCTAGTGCTTATATTTTGAATACAGGTAGGGGTCAGTTAGTGGATGAGCAAGCGCTGTCCAATGCTCTGAACGACAATGAGATAGCAGGCGCGGGCCTGGATGTGCTATCGTCCGAGCCACCGCGTCGTGGTAATCCTCTGCTCAGCGCTAAGAATTGCTCAATAACGCCACATATAGCTTGGGCAACAATGGCAGCTAGGGAACGTCTAATGAAAATGTCCGCAGATAATTTGAAAGCCTTTGTTCAAGGAGAGGCGATCAACAGGGTGAATTAGGCCTAGGCAAGAAACGAGAATAGCACAGGTGGATTGGCTGTTCTACATTGCTCCTACAGTCCCAGTTTCTTGTTCAGCGGCTGGCTAATAAGGTGCTTGGCTACATCGAGAAGCTCGCTATTGCACCTGCTTTCGTTAAAATCTATGGCTCCTAGTTCGCGGGCTAAACTGATCCAGAACTTTATTCCGTTTTCCAATTCCCATCAACGCCGAACTCATGGCCATGCGTGTCCAAGTGTCTTCATTTTCGAAATGCGAGCGGACGCGACCAATCTTTTTAGCAAGCTTGCGAAGTTGAGTAAGCCCAAATCCGTAGCTTTTGAGTACTTTTGTCTTCGGTCCCAACTTTTGACGCTTCGCTCATTGCGATTAGCATCTAGCAGGTCAATGACTTCATGGTTAGTCATCATAGATTCTAGGTCAGGTTGGGGATTTTTTGGCTATAACCTTATTCCTCCTTCGACGAAAATATTGGCTCCAGTTATGTATTCACCAGCCCCAGAACAAAGAAGCAAAGCGGCGCCGCTGCAGTCTTGGGGCTGGCCGATACGACCGACTGGAATGCGAGAAAGAATCTCCTCCTTGGCCTCGGAATCCGCTAGAAAGTCTTTGTTGCGAACCGTATCAGTTAGGCCGGGAGCGATGTTGTTAAAAGTTATGCCCTCGCCGCTAAAGGACTTGGCCAAGCTCTTAACCAAATGCGTTTGGGCTGCTTTCAAAGCTCCGTAAGGCGCAAACTTGTCGTTAAAGGTCTCTTCTTGTACGCTTCCAATGGTGAGGATTCGGCCCCATTGGCGCTCCCTCATGCCTGTAAGGGCTCTTTGGATAAGGACGAAGGCCGCTTTAAAATTAGCGGAATACTGATAGTCGATATCCTCCTCGATTACTTCAAGGAACGGCATGAATCGTTGCACTGAGGCGTTGGATACAAGTATATCTATTTTTCCGGTGAACGCCACAGCCTCATCGAATAGTGTATTCGCGGCTCCAGGCTTAGTGATATCCGATTGGCAGTACCAGGCATCTCCTCCCCTGGCCGCTTCCTGGAGTTCGGTCACTGCGCTTTGAGCCGATTCTGGATCCGCTGTTCCGTTTATAATAACGTTGGCGCCGGCTTGAGCCAAGGTTCGCGCGATAGCGAAACCGATCCCTTTTCTGGATCCCGTAATTAGGGCGGTTTTGCCACTGAGATCGTATGCGTTTCCAAGATTTTCCATGATTTTCTCCAGTGGGTAAAACCAGTTTGAAGTGATGTTTGCAAGTCAAGGAAGTTGGAGAGCTTATTGGGCGATCGCACGATTGACGAGACGTAACCTTACTCTACTTATTGGTTATGCCCCCCGGCATTATCTTTGCCCGACGTTTTCATACGTATCTGGGTCTATTTATCACGCCCTGGGTGCTGATGTATGCCTTGAGCTCGCTAGCATCTAATGATTTCGTGACTGTTCGTTCGTGGTATTGCGGAAATGTGAATCAATTCGAGCGGGTTGAGGAAATTGAGTATTTAGATGCGTTTGACGATGGAGTGACTCTTCCGGAAGCGGCTAGACAAATCCTTCTGGATTTAGGCATGGATGGTCTTCATTTTTTGTGCCGGAACGTGAGAGGCGACCATTTGACCGTGATGACGCAGAAAGGGGTGGGGTTGCTCGGCTTTCCTACTACCTAGGAGACGGCTAAATCGTGGTTGAAGAGCAAGTGGTCAACGCGGCCGAGACACTTGCGCGAATGCAGAATCGACATGGATTCGAGCAGAGCTATTTGTCGGCAAAGATTTGGGGCCTGGGATTCGTTTACTTCGCCGCTCTAGTTGCGGCTATTTAGTAAGC
>DKNL01000249.1:622-13243 GCA_002474325.1 Opitutales bacterium UBA7389 | reverse complement strand
AGGCGGTTCCCTCCCGAAAGCCACCTAGAATATGTTCAGTGCCGGACACCCTATAGTGCCGTCAATCTTGTCACTTAGATTCGTAGTCAGCTGTTTCGGTGAAAGTTTTCTATTCTCCTGAATAAGGACAGTCAGCCCTACCACTTGGGGCAACTAGTCACACTATCCCCCGAAGAAACTCCCGAATTCCCGCCATACTTGGTAGAATCCCACAGCGGTCATGGCTATACAGGATATCCAAAGACCAAAAATCCAGCTGGCTTTGGGTCTCAGCCTTTCGTGGGTTTGATAATATAGGAAATAAATAGCGGCCAGACTGACAAACGGCAGCATGAGAGCCTGGGCAACAGCACCCACAGCCACTAGCGTCACGGGCTTGCCCACGGAAAGATAGAATATGCAAAACAGGGCAGGCAGAACAACGCATGCTATACGGACTGCGTTTTTTCGCTTTTCCTCCGTGTCGCATTTAAGGATACCAAGTAAATTGAGAAAGTCTACTCCTAGACGACTGTTTGATGCGGTGGCCACAAATACCGTTGAATACAAGACCGCCATGGCCCCCACCACGAAGATCCATAACCCCACATCTCCAAATGATGTGCTATAGATGTTGGAGAGGTTGGCCATCAGATTATCATTCTCCACCGGTATCCCCCGGCCATGAAGGACCGCGGCTCCAAGCAGATAGAAAGCAATCGTTGCTCCCGTATAGATCACCAGGGAGAGCATAGCATCGTACTTCATAACCCGAATCCACCCTTGGGCTCGATTGATCCACTCCTCAGATCCGTCATCCGGACCCACGTATTTCCCGTATCCTTTTTCCAAACACCAGTAAGGATAGACGATCAGCTCCGAAGCTCCCACGCCTATGATTCCGAAAGCTGCGAAAGCGATGAGGAACTCTTCAGGAAGACGAAAGCTCAGGCCTTCAGCGATTTGACTTCCGGTAACTCCGTACTGGGTCCAATAAAGGGAAAAGACCGCGAAGATCGTGAACACCGTGAACGAGGCGATCATGATCGAAGAGAAATTCTGGATGAACTTGTAACGCCCCACATATAGCAAGATGGCGCAGGAGCCGGTTATCAGAATCGCTAGCACGGTATGCGAAAGATCCGAGCCCGCCAAGTTAAATACCTGGGCCAGTCCGCCCACCATTCCTGACAACTGGAAAAAGATCGCAGCATACATCAACGTCCAAATCCACACTAGCCACGAGACCACCAGTTTCGGACCGGGAACAGTGTTCAGTGCTTCCAAGGTCGTCTTCCTCTTGGATATCGCGTAGCGGCCCAGTTCCAGCTGAACGAAGACCTTGAGCAAGCACCCGAGAATGATGAACCAAAGCATGATGAAGCCTACATCAGCACCCAATTTAGTGGTAACGATCAGCTCGCCGGAACCGACGATGTTAGCCGATATGATCAGACCGGGTCCGAGTTGCTTACGAATACCGTTAAAGGTTGTAGGGGCTTCTTGGATTTCGCTCATAGGGGGAGACCTTATTGGTAGGACTAGTGGAAAGCCGAATTAAGGCGGCGATTTCGGTCGTCGTCACGTCTAATTTCAAAATGATCCAAAGCCGAACGGCGATGCGACCGAAGAAATTTCACCTCAGGTCTTGTCGTCATCTCCCAAGCACTCTAGGTACCACAATTTCCTATGAAACGCCCCAATATCATCCTCATTATTACGGATCAACAGCGCTACGATACCATCGCGGAGCTCGGTTTCCCTTATTTGAACACGCCGCACACGGATCGGCTTGTGCGAGAAGGCGTCTCTTTCGACCAATGCCACGTTACCTCACCCTCATGCGGGCCTTCGCGGGCCAGCCTCTTTACCGGCTATTTCCCCCACAACTCAGGCGCTTTGAAAAATAACGACCGCTGGCCGCGCACCTGGGTACAGGACCTACAGGATAGCGGCTACTACTGCGTCAACATAGGCAAGATGCACGCTGATCCCTACAATGAGCTGCATGGATTTCACGAACGCTTCGTTGTCGAGAACAAGCAGCGGCGGGAATCCGAGCTCATGTGGAAGAAGAATCCCCACATTTTCGAGGACGAATGGGATAAGGCTCTCGACCAAAGAGGATTCGATCGCCCGGAAAAGCCGTTCTACAAGGACTGGCCAGATACCAAGGAGCGGCAAGGGGCTTACGAGTGGAAATTGCCCGACGATCTGCATCCGGACGTTTTCATTGGTGACCTCGCCCTCCGCTGGATCAACAAGTCTCCCTGGGCTGCCGACCAATCGATGCTGATGCAGTGGATCGACAAGGAAAAACGGCCCACCCTAGATGACGAGCCCCTATTCCTAGAAATCGGATTCCCTGGGCCCCATCCTCCTTTCGATCCCATCGAGCGTTATACCGAAGAGTACATGGAGAAAGACCTTCCCATGCTCCCAGTAACCCAAGAGGAGATGGATGCCCAGCCTGAGACGCTGCACTCATTCAGGAAGCGGCTCACTCAGAGATTTGCTGACTCCATCGATTTCGATCCCAACGCTTCCGACGAAGCACGTAAGCTGCAGCGGGCCTACTACATGGCCAACGTAACCATGATCGACGAGCAAGTGGGCCGCATCATGGATCGACTCGAAGAGGTTGGACTGCTAGAGAATTCCGTCGTCATCTTCACATCCGATCATGGCGACTGTCTGGGCGACCACGGCCTAGTGGAAAAGTGGACCATGTACGATCAATCAGTGCGGGTACCATTGGTTGTCTGGAGCCCCGATCGATTTGAGGGAAATCGCCGCATCGATACCCTCACCCAATGGTTCGACATCGGCCCAACGGTACTCGAGCTGGCCGGGGTACAACCCAACGCTAAAACCGAAGCCCAGTCCCTGCTTCCGTTTCTCGAAAACCAACACGAAGCGGAGGAGCGCGAATACGTATTTTCCGAACACGTACAAGACTTAATGTTGCAGGACTTGAAGCACTCGCTCATGATTCGAAGCAAACGGTACAAGCTAATTGAATACATTGGCAAAGACAATGGCCAACTGTTCGATCTGGAGAGCGATCCAGACGAACTAAAAGACGTTTGGAGTGATCCCAACTACGTCGAGGCCAAGAACAAGCTACGCAAGGATCTCACCGACTGGTTTATCACCAGCACTGTCGACGCCACCGGCTGGTGGAAAAGCCCAGAAGCCACACCGAAATAGCGTATTTCTAATAGAGTTAAGGAGGATTGGCTCGATCCTCAAAAATTCGAAAAGGACATTCGAACCAATCGCCCTTTCTAAACGCGCCCCTCATGAATACGCTCTTTCGAATGGTCGCTTAGAGGTCGACCACTACCATATGAAATCTAGGCCTCTCAATCGAGCAGGGTCTTTAGGTAGGTGGCATAGCTGGTTTTGCCGAGAAACTCGATACGGCTTTCTAGAGCTACGCGGGTTAGCCATTTTTGCTCAAAGGCTATGGCTTCTAAACAGGCCATTTTGAGCCCTTGGCGTTCTTCGATAACCCTCACGAGCTCGGCAGCATCCAACAAAGATTTGTGGGTTCCCGTATCGAGCCAAGCCGTTCCGCGACCCAGGAGCTCAACGTTGAGTTCCCCTCGATCGAGATAAAGTTGATTCAGGTCGGTGATCTCTAATTCACCTCTAGCGGAAGGTTCGATTTGCTTCGCAAACTCCGCGACACGACTGTCGAAAAAGTAGAGTCCAGGAATGGCGTAGTTTGATTTCGGCTTTTCCGGTTTTTCCTCGATGGAGAGCACTCGCCCATCGTTTGCTAATTCCACCACGCCATAGGCGGCTGGATTGGAAACAGGATACCCAAATATGCTGGCGCCCTCTTGTCGCGCATCGGCCGCTTTGACCGTATTCACTAAGGAGTGACCATAAAACAAATTGTCGCCCAACACGAGGGCAGCCGGGGAATCGCCAAGAAACTTTTCACCGATCAAGAAAGCTTGAGCCAGACCCTCGGGTCTCGGCTGTACCTCGTATTCAAAATTCACCCCAAAAGTGCTCCCATCACCCAGCAATCTCTCAAAGAGCGGCGTATCCTGAGGGGTCGATATGATGAGGATATCCCTAATTCCTGCTAACATAAGCAAGGAGATCGGGTAATAAATCATCGGCTTATCGTAAATCGGCATCAACTGTTTGGATACAGCGATCGTACAGGGATATAGACGTGTGCCGGAGCCACCTGCTAGTACGATGCCTTTTCGTTTGGATTCAGAAGTCATAGGTTGGATAAAATTTTGTTAACCGCGATCCGCCTTCATTCTTTAAAGCGAGACACGGAGTTCGGAGAAAACGGGGAGATCAAAGTGGAATTTGTGATAAATTGTTATTAGATTAATCAACCGCAATGGGCATTATGATCGCAAAAGTTTTTCGGTCATATATAATTTCTCAATAACCTATTTCCGAGAAGATCTAGTAAAGACTTAAACACATTGATTTCTTTTGTTGGGCAATCCTCTGCAATCTCCGAGGACTCAGCGGTTAGTTCCTATTAGAAGTTTTCTTCGCTTCCTTTGTAAACTTCTTATCTCGCCGTAATGAATGAAGACGGATTGCGGTTAATCCCTCAGCCTGTTCCCAAGCGTTCGCGGGCGTACTTCATTTCGGCTATGTCCTGAGACCATTCTTGGTTTTCCAGATACCATTCTACTGTTTTCCAGATCCCAGTATCGAATGTTTCCACGGGTCTCCAGCCGCACTTTGCTTGAATGCGATCGCAATTGATGGCGTAGCGCCGATCATGTCCCGGACGGTCTTTGACATAGGTAATCAAATCTTCGTAGGAATATTTACCAACTAAATTCGGATTTTCAGATGCCGGCCGCAATTCATCGAGAATAGCACAAATGCGTTGAACAATCTGGATATTCTCCATCTCACTTCGCCCGCCGATGCAATAGGTTTCTCCCAATTGGCCTTTGGCTAAGGCAGCCAGAATACCCGTGCAGTGATCTTCTACATAAAGCCAGTCCCGTATCTGCTTGCCATCGCCGTAAATGGGAAGCGGTTTGCCTTCGAGAGCATTTAGCAGCACGAGTGGGATCAGCTTTTCGGGGAATTGATAAGGGCCATAGTTGTTGGAGCAATTCGTGGTGACCACTGGCAGGCCATAGGTGTGAAAGTAAGAACGCACGAGGAAATCACTGGAGGCCTTAGAAGCGGAGTACGGGCTGTTGGGAGCGTAAGGTGTGGTTTCGCAAAAGGCAGAATCCTCCGGAGCCAGGGTACCGTATACTTCATCTGTGGATACGTGGAGAAATCGGAAAGTGTCTTTTCGGTCGTCTTCTATAGATTCCCATCTGTCCTTGGCGGCCTGGAGCAAGCGGAGGGTGCCCACTACGTTTGTTTGCACGAAGGGCTCGGGTCCATCGATCGAGCGGTCCACATGGCTCTCTGCAGCGAAGTGAACGATGGTGTCGACTTCATTCTCTTTCAGTAGCGAGGAGACTAGGGCTTGATCGCAAATATCACCTTCAACGAAAAGATAGGGTTGGCTGTCTTCAAACTCCGTCAGGTTGGCTCGATTCCCAGCATACTTTAGAGCATCGAGGTTAATGAGGCAATCGTATCCACTTTCTGATAGCAAAGCTCCACTATTTT
Source organism: Opitutales bacterium UBA7389 (assembly GCA_002474325.1). GTDB lineage: Bacteria > Verrucomicrobiota > Verrucomicrobiia > Opitutales > Opitutaceae > Pelagisphaera. The sequence goes on along the minus strand of DKNL01000249.1, from coordinate 7,636 downwards.
GAAGGAGCAGGCGGACGAAGTTCGACCCGATGAAGCCGCAACCGCCTGTGATAAGAATTGATTTCATGATAGTGATTAGTTTAACCGCGATCCGCCTTCATTTATTACGGCGAGACAAGAAGCAAGCTGTGTCCGCGAAGGGTTTGCAGAATTATGAATATTGTAAATTAACCAGTTTCTCTATTTCGGCCAATCCTCCACGATCATCATCGGCTCTGCGGTATCATTCATTTGTCGTTCCTTGGCGTGCTTCGCGGCTAGTTTCTTACTTTTCTCGTTTCCAATTTTTCAAGGACCATTCTAGAGCTTCTTGGACAGGTCGCATGTGAATGCCGGCGCCTTGTAGTTTGGCGGTATCCAAAACGCAATTGGAGCGAGGCGCTTTCGCTGCTTTGGACATGAATTCCTCTTCGCTGTCGAAAAATTTATAGTCCTTGTTGTTTACTCCATATTTGAGAATAAGCTCGACGACGTCGGAGGTCGTTACCGATCCTGGATTAGTCACATTATAAATTCCATACGGAACTTCTTTTTCAATGCAACTCCAGCAGGCTCGCACAAAATCCTCTAGATGGCTAAGGGAGTTTCGTGCCTGCAAAAGATTCTCATAGCGCTGCAGCTTCGAAACATAATTGCGAGGCCCATCAATCTCGTTGAACGGTATCCGCAACCGCCAAACATAACCTTCAGGGTCACTTTTATGTTTCCAAAAGGGCCAATTATCACCATTTCCCGTTTCGTGCCAACCAAGTACCTCTTCGCCTAATGCCTTAGTCCCGCTGTAGAATGAGCAAGGTGGGTGGCGGAAACAAAAATTCGGCGCATCGTCCTCTCGCCAGCCTCCCCCGCCGGGGCGTTCGTCGGAAAAAATGCAACCACTCGATACGTGTCCCCAACCGATCCCGACTTCAGCACAAACTTCACGGATAACGGAGGGCAGAACCGTGTTTCCTTCAAGACAGTTGCCTTTGTCCAGTTCGCAGCCATCAACATTGGGTTTGCCAGTGTAGCCTGCACAGTTAACGAGGAAAGATGCCCTTTTGATTCTCAGCACCTCAATCAAATCAGCCTTGTTTGCAAAGGTGAATTGGCGGCTATTTAGGGTCCCCCATTCAACCGACTTTTCCGTAAGCTGCCGTTGAAACAACTGGCCCACATAACCTGTGCTACCAAGAAGAAAAATCATGAAATATTAAAACAACAAAGTGAGTGAACCCATTTGTATTGCATTACCGCCAGATAAACTTTTCAGGCACCTTTACAACATCCGGAGGTTCTAGGAAAAATGGATCCACTTTCTCTATGGTCGAGTTACCGAAACTGAGCCATGGCTTTCGTTAGCCTAGGCATCCTAATGATGTGGTTAATGTTGTATAGGTTGTCAATGTTGGGACGATTCGATTTTCTATGGCGGTTCCTGGGAGAACTCCAGCGGATTCATCTAAGCTAGCGAGAGCTGAAGTCGTATATTGTTGTACTTCCATCGCCACCCTTCGACCACCACTCGAGTCTCGCTCAAAGTCCATAGCTGTTCTTGATTGGGGCATTCCTACCGGAAGCGAGTACTGAATCTCTCCAAGTATCCGTTCTGCCAAGGGCTTCCTGGTTCGATGTATCGGGTCTCGATCCTCTTAACGGCCAGCCAGCTCCGTAGCCCGCACTCGATGAACTCCGAACCGTTGTCGCTGCGGATGTGTTCGTGGACCTCATGTCGCTCGATCAATACCGATATGATCCGCTTGACCTTGCGCCTGTTAATCCGGCAATCCACGCACATAGGCATTCTCAAGTGTACTTATCTAGTAAGTTGAGCATGCTAGGCGTTCTGCCGCCCATCGTCGTGTCGTGAACGAAGTTCCGCCTCCAGATGTTGTTGCGATGCGTCGCCTTGGTCGGCACCCTCGGCACCGGCATCTGGACTTCAACGCGCGAACGGCCAGGCCGAGTTCGCGACGCAGCCAGTGGACCATGCGGGCACCCACCGACAAGCACTCCCGCTTAAGGAGGCGGGCTATCTTCGAGTATCCCATTTCTGGATATAGATCGAGGACTCGACGAACCGTCGTCTTGGGCTTCGACAGCAGGGCGTCAGGCTGTTTCGCTCGATAGGCGAACATGCTGCGATGCAGCCCGAAGTGGCGGCAAGCCGCCAGCACGGTGCAACGGTGCCCGTGGCCCACAGCTTTTTCCCAAAGCCTTTTTCAAAAGCTCCTTGAGCTGCTTGGCCTGATCGACCTACATCATGCCGAATTCCTTCTTCTAACGGTGCTAGGTTTGCTCGCTTCTCTCCGCCTCACGCAGGACGCGGATCTTATGTTCTATGGTTTAACTTTTGCCTTTCATTGTATGCGTTCTTTCTATTGACCCAGGCTAACGATTAAAGCGGCACAGCTCTCGTCACCTCAATCACGTTAATTGTTCCTCATCCAAACTTCAACTAGCTTCCCATCCGTTTCGCCTTGCACCTCTTTCCAACAGTGTGACACAACTTGAGCAAATTTTAACACATGCCCAAGCGTACTGACATCGAAACGATCCTTATTATCGGAGCTGGCCCTATCGTCATAGGCCAAGCCTGCGAATTTGACTATTCAGGAACACAGGCCTGCAAGGCGCTAAAAGAAGAAGGCTACAAAGTCATCCTGATTAATAGCAACCCCGCCACCATCATGACGGACCCCGAGTTCGCGGACGTCACTTACATCGAACCATTGACTGTAGAGGCGGTAGAAAAGATCATCGCTAAAGAGAAACCGGATGCTCTCTTGCCGACGCTCGGCGGACAAACGGCATTGAATTTATCGCTGGATCTCGACAAAGCCGGCATTCTAGCGGCGCACGGCGTAGAAATGATCGGGGCCCGGCCCGATGCGATTAAAAAGGGCGAGGACCGTGAGCTCTTTAAGGAAGCCATGCTGAAGATTGGGCTCGATGTCGCCCGATCCCGAACCGTGAAATCCCTAGCATCAGCCAAAGAAGCAGCGGAAGCAATCGGCACGTATCCCTTCATTATTCGCCCCAGCTTTACGCTCGGCGGCTCAGGCGGAGGAATCGCTTACAACAAAGAGGAGTTCGAGCAAATCGTCTCCCATGGACTAGAGGTTTCCCCCGTGCATGAAGTGCTAATCGAAGAGTGCTTGCTCGGCTGGAAGGAATACGAGATGGAGGTCATGCGGGACCGGAAGGACCAGTGCGTCGTCATTTGCTCCATCGAGAACTTCGACCCCATGGGAGTCCATACAGGTGACTCTATTACCGTGGCCCCCTCGATGACTTTAACTGATCGCGAATACCAATCCATGCGCGACGCATCCTTCGCCGTAATCCGAGAGATTGGTGTAGAGACGGGCGGTTCTAATATTCAGTTCTCCACCTGCCCAGATACCGGCCGTATGGTTGTCATCGAAATGAATCCTCGCGTATCCAGAAGTTCAGCACTAGCCTCGAAAGCAACTGGATTTCCTATCGCCAAGTTCGCTGCCAAACTTGCTGTCGGTTACAGCCTGGACGAAATCCCGAATGACATCACTCAAAAGACGCCAGCCAGCTTCGAGCCCACTATCGATTACGTCGTCACCAAAATCCCTCGCTTCACCTTTGAGAAGTTCCCAGGAGCCGACGATACCCTGACGTCATCCATGAAGTCGGTCGGGGAAACCATGGCCATCGGAATGACCTTCAAGGAGTCGTTTCAAAAGGCTTTGCGTTCACTGGAAATCGGATCGTGGGGCTTCGGCGGCGGCAAACTTGGAGGCGACGAGCTGCCTAACAAAGAGGTGATCAAAGCGAAACTCGTTCGCCCCAATGCAGAGAGGCTCTTCTACCTTCGCTACGCTTTCAAAGCAGGCTTTTCTGCGGAGGAGATATTCGAACTAACCAAGATCGATCCCTGGTTTATTCGTCAATTGGAGCAAATCAGCGAGCTTGAGGGCGAGCTGAAGTCTCAAAATTTGGATACGGTCGATACCGACTCGCTTCGTCTCGCCAAAGAATATGGATTTTCGGATCGCCAATTGGGTTGGTTACTTGATTGCCCATGGGATCAGGTGAAAGAGAAACGTAAAAGCTTAGGCATCGACACGGTGTATCGACTGGTAGACACTTGCGCAGCTGAATTTGCCGCGAAAACTCCATATTACTATTCCTCATACGGGGTAGAAAACGAAATCGCTCCTTCCGATAAGGAAAAGATCATGATCATCGGCGGTGGGCCCAACCGGATCGGTCAAGGCATCGAGTTTGATTACTGTTGCGTGCATGCCTCCTTCGCTCTCCAAGAGCTCGGATACGAATCAGTGATGGTTAATTCCAATCCGGAAACGGTATCCACAGATTATGATACATCCGATCGATTGTTTTTCGAGCCACTCACTTTGGAAGACGTCCTCGAGATCTATAACCAGGAAGGATGCTCTGGAGCCATTGTTCAGTACGGCGGGCAAACGCCCTTGAATCTAGCCTCGCAGCTGAAATCCCACGGGGTAAACATTATCGGCACGTCTCCGGAGAGTATCGATACTGCCGAAGATCGCGAGTTGTTTAAGCGGATCCTCGATGAAGTAGGCCTCAAGCAACCCGAGAATTTAACCGCTTTGAACGAGGCCGAAGCCTGCGAGATAGCAGAACAAGTAGGTTTCCCGATTCTCGTGCGCCCCTCTTTTGTTCTCGGTGGCCGAGGCATGTTTATTGTTTATAGCATGGACGAACTCCGAGGCGTTATCCGAGAGGCTTTTGAAGCCTCCCCAGGAAAACCAGTGCTTCTCGATAAGTTTCTCGAGGATGCGATAGAGCTCGATGTAGATTGTATTTCCGATGGCGAAACCACGCTGATCGGCGGAATGCTCGAGCATATCGAGTTCGCTGGCGTTCACAGTGGCGATGCCGCAATGGTCTTGCCCCCGCACACTTTGGGCGACGAAATGATCGAAACGGTGAGGCAGGCCAGTTATCGATTGGCCAAAGCTCTCAGTGTTGTTGGTTTGATGAACATCCAGTTCGCAATCAAAGACGAGCAGCTCTTTGTTTTAGAAGTGAACCCACGGGCCTCGCGAACTGTTCCCTTCGTCTCAAAGGCCATTGGCGTACCGCTAGCGAAAATGGCTGCCAAACTAATGACGGGCAAGACGCTGCCAGAGCTCGGATTTACCGAAGAAATGACCCCGAAACACTGGTGCATCAAAGAATCGGTTTTTCCATTTGTCCGCTTCCCAGGCACCACTATTCGCCTCGGTCCAGAAATGCGCTCAACGGGAGAAGTCATGGGTCTCGATACCGACTTCGGGATCGCATTCGCCAAGACTCAAGCAGCCGCAAAGCCCTGCCTGCCGACTGAGGGCAACGTCTTCCTAAGCGTTAAGGACAGCGATAAGCCCAAGGCTGTTGAACTCGCAAAGAATCTCGCTTCGCTGGGATTCCAAATCTACTCGACTAGCGGCACTGCCGATTTTCTTAAAGAAAACGGCATCGAAACGACAAAGCTATTCCGCATTGCAGAGGGCCGACCCAACGTTATCGACCTTGTCAAAAACGGCGAAATGCAAATGATAATCAACACGCCCTCGGGCATGATTCCCCGTAAGGACGAGAACCACATCCGTTCAGTCGCTTACGCCAACAATATTTGTATCATGACCACACTCACTGGAGCAACAGCCGCGGTAGCTGGAATCGGCTCTTTGAAGGAAAAGGATTTCGATGTCCGGTCCTTGCAAAGCTACGTGGGTAAAAACGTGGCTACAGTCTAAATCACGGAATCCTTCTTGTGAAGGGTAATTAAAGCCTCTTCGCTCTACGGCGATATACCATTTTCCAAGTTATGAGCAGCCAACCATCCAGACTGGTCGCATTACTCTCCGGTCCCGACCAAAGGGGCCTAGTAGCCAAGGTTTCGAATTGGATATTCGAGCGCGAGGGGAACATCATCCATGCCGATCAGCATCGCGACCAAGAGGAGGGTGTATTCTTCCAGCGTATCGAATGGGCCATTGAGTCCACAAAAGACCCTAAACAGGAAGCTGAAGCCTTCCATTCATTCGGTGACTCGATCGGAATGCGTACTCAAGTAGCTATCGCTGGTGCTAAGCCAAAGGTAGCCGTTCTCGTTTCCAAAGCGGATCACTGTTTTCATGACTTGATGCTCCGCTGGAAAGCCGGTGATTACCCCTGTGACATGGCCTTGGTTATCTCTAATCACGACGATTTGAGGCCAGTTTCGGAAAAGTATGGCGTGCCATTCGAAAACATCCCGGTAACTACAGACACGAAGTCGGATGCCGAAGCTCAACAGCTTTCGATTTTAAAGAAAAACGACATCGAGCTCGTTATCATGGCTCGATACATGCAGATCCTCTCTAGCATCTTCCTGGATACCTTTGGGAAGCCCGTAATCAATATCCACCACTCTTTCCTGCCTGCATTCGCTGGAGCGAAGCCCTATCACCAGGCCCACAAAAAGGGTGTAAAACTGATCGGAGCAACCGCCCACTACGCTACCGCCGATCTCGATCAAGGACCCATTATCCATCAGGCCGTCGCCCAGATTACCCATCGGAATAATGTGGGCGATCTCATCCGAAAAGGACGGGACCTCGAAAAACTCACACTAGCCCAAGCGGTTTCCTGGCACTTAGAGAATCGCATCCTAGTCTACGAAAATAAGACCGTAGTCTTCGATTGAGGGGATTTACACGGTTAGGTTAAACTGAATCGAGTAGTGCGGGGCTTCAGCACGCGTATAAATGGCAGGGCTGACCTTCTTAAGTCGGCCGATATGATTAATGGAATTTGGTCGATTGTGGATAATCGACCCAACCTGATATGGTGCATCTATTGGCAGTTCGCGGGTTGAAGCGCCGCGATACTGTATGAACCTCGGACACACCCAAAATAGATTCAGTTCATACATTCCAGAGATACTGAATCGGAAAGATGTGTAATTATCGCGGGTTGAACCTGCCCCTACGCTCGGCAACCACCTAGCTAAACGCTGTTTTCATGGTTGCCCAGGCCGAGGCC
>DKNL01000249.1:0-262 GCA_002474325.1 Opitutales bacterium UBA7389 | reverse complement strand
CTCTAAGCTAGCCTTCGCAGAAAAGGAATCTCACGCCATTGAGAGCTACTCTAGTTGCGACAACCCTCATTCAACGGCATCGCAGACCCCTGGAATCGGGCAAATGAATAGCAGGTGCTGCGAAATTGCTTTAAATTGGTCTAAAAACGCGCTCAATCACCCAGTCTCATCATCAAGCCCTCGTAAACATGGCCCAATCAAAAGACGAAGAAAACTCAAAACCCAAGAGCGACGAACGCAATCTAGTGGATGCGGTTGCGAC
>DKNL01000129.1:1231-16282 GCA_002474325.1 Opitutales bacterium UBA7389 | reverse complement strand
TTGGACCCGAGAACCGCGGGATTGATCGATGCAATAACGGAATCCTATCCGAATTCCCCCTTGGGACCGTGCTTGAATGCGGCACGGCTATTTCGATTGGATGGCTATGCCGGTGGAACGGATGAGGGATTGGCGGAAAGGTTTGAGAAAGCTTCGGAAAAAGCGATCGAGGTGGCGAAAGGTTACTATTCGGAAAACGAATCCGATCCGACTGCTCGTCATGCGTTGGCCATGTGCGAACTCAACTTAGCTCGCTACTACATCGAGAATGGGCGCTGGCTGGCTGGTTTCTTCAAGGCCAATTCGGGGCTGGCCCATCTAAAGGGAATTCTCAAGGAGTATCCGGATTTTCATGATGCCAAGATGCCGCTTGGCGTAGCTAACTGTTTCTTGGACGAAGTGCCGGCCTATTTGAAACCCATAGCTTTGCTTCTCCGGTTTTCAGGAGATATGGAAAAGGGACTCGAGCAACTACACGATGCTGAAAACAAGGGATTTCTTACACGTTACGAAAGCCTCTACTATCAAGTCGGCATACAATGGGAGCTATTAGAAGATAAGGAAAAGGCTGGCGAGATTCTCAATCGATTCCTCGAGCTATTCCCCAACAATGTGGATGCCGTCGTCCTCTTGGGTCACCTGCGACGCAAGCAAGAGCGCCATCAAGAAGCCTTTGATGCCTACGACCAGGCACTTTCGCTCCCGGAGGTCTCCTACTTGCATGACATGAGGGACTGGGTTTCCATGCACATGGGCAATACAGCGATACATTTGGAAGATCCTGAAACGGGACTCGAAATAGCGGAGAGTTTGTTGGGGACCTTAGAAGATTCGCGTAAGGAAGCACGTTCTTGGGCTCAGGTACTTGAGGCCAATGCCTATTGGCATCTGGATCAACGAGACAGGGCCCGGGAGAATTTTACGGCGATTAGACGCAAAGACAGCCCCAGTGCCTACAAAGCAGCAAAAGCCATGCTGGAAAAAATGGACGCCGAGGAATCGAACGATGAAGCGTAGACCCGAGGTAAAAAGGTAGGGATGACTAGTTTAGTCCTCGCGCTAGGTTTAGATTTAGCGGCCGATCTCACGCTTCTATCCCGCCTTGGAGCATTGTCTTCAATTTAAGCTAGCAAACGGACACTTTACATTTCATCGTGACCTACAGAGGCGGATTTATCGCAAGATAATTGCGTATAAATGTCTGCCGAAATCGCGGGATAAACCCGCTCCTACATTTCGACGAAAATTCAAGTTAACGCGTATCTGTTGAAATGGGATTAGGCAAAGTACGCCGAGCCGCCGCTTTAGCGGCCGTTAAAACAAAGTAGCGCGGAGCTTTAGTCCGCGACAATGTTTTATTGGAGGCCCGAGACGGGCCTCGCAAACTTTTAAAGCTTAGCTACGAATTCACTGACACGCCTGACTGCCTCATCGAGCTCAGCTTGGGATGTGGCGTAGGTGAAACGTAGATACCCTTCGCCGTTAGGTCCAAAGTCCGTTCCCGAAAGGCAGGCCACTCCAGCTTCGTTGAGCAAACGGTTGGCCAATGTAGTCGAAGGAATGCCGAGTGCCGACACGTTGGGAAAGGTATAGAAGGCTCCCTCCGGCAGGCGGCAGGAGACGCCGTCGATACGGTTGAGGCCTGCGACAAAGGCATCTCTGCGCTTTTGGTATTGCTGGACAACTTTGCCTACGTCGTCGTCGCATTCTTGGAGAGCGACAATGCCTGCCCTTTGCGTAAAGCCCGCGGTGCAGCCTATCGCGTGAGTGAGTAAAAGGGAAACCTTGGCTGCGAGAGCCTCGGGCATGATTGCGTAGCCGAGTCGCCAGCCCGTCATGGCATAGGACTTAGAAAAACCATTGACGATGATAGTTCGCTCTCGCATGCCATCGAGGGTATAAATGCTCTCAGTCGCGGAATCGTCATAGACGAGCCGCGAGTAGATTTCGTCGCTCAATATATGGAAGTTGTGTTTTTGAGCCAGAGCGGCAATGGCCTCTAAGTCGGGTTTGGAGATGACTCCTCCGGTAGGGTTGGCCGGCGAATTCAGTATTAGGATTTTCGTTCTTTCGGTAATCCTTGCTTCCAATGCTTCGAGATCGAAACAAAAGCTGTTGGCTTCGACTAGGGGGATAGGAACGGGAGTGCCTCCAGCGATTTCGATATCCGCTCGGTAGGAGGGAAATCCAGGGTCTGGATAAAGGGCTTCATCCCCTTCCTCCAGCAAGGCCATTAGAGGGAAGAGCAATACAGGCTTGGCTCCTGGTCCGACTACGATTTGAGAGAGATCCGATTGAATGCCACGCTGTTTTGAGAATTCAGCTATCGATTCCCGCAGGTCCCCATAGCCTTCTGAAGGATTGTATCGCGTGTAACCTTCATCGATCGCTTTTTTACCGGCTTCGGATATTTTCGGAAATGTTTTGAAGTCGGGCTGGCCGATTTCCAAATGGACAATGTTTTTCCCTTCCCGCTCGAGCGCCTGAGCTAAATTCATCACTCGATAGGCGCCTTCGTGCTGCAAATTACTGATTCTCTGGGCCAGTTTCATAGAAGCGACCTACAGATCGCAGGACCCTTCAAAAATGGCAAGCTTCAGAAGGTAGCGTACGCTTTAACCCTTGCAGTTCAGAACTTCAGCGTCAGCTTATTGAGCTTGCGGTCGCGCCGTATTTCTGGATCGAATGCCGCCGCGTAAATCCGATTCAAGGGTTCGGTTCGGTTCGTGAGGTATTGGTCGTACTTCCATCCTCGATCGCTCAATGGGTGCGTGTACTTTTCCAGAATGCTCCTGGTGATGCTTTCGTCGGCGTTGAAAGCGATCGCGTCTTCAAAATTGACTGGCTCCATTATCATATCGAGCTCGAGCGTGTAGGAAGCTTGAACGAAATAAGGTCGGTTCGGAGCGATACTGTTCTCCATTACGCCTGTCGCCAGAATCGGTTCGGAAGAGATTCCTTGCTCGATTAATTCGATGAGATTGGAATCTTCAAGTAATGGCGAAGCGTCCCTATCCGTAATAACGGAACCGAAGTCAGGTTGCGAAATTGTTGTATGGGACCTCAAAGCAGCAGCGAGCGTGTTTGAATTCTTAGCTACAGGGGAGTTCGGCGCTTTCTCAAGATTCAAGGCTATGAAGCCCAGGACCCAGAAAGCGGCGATAATGGTAAAGGCGGTGGCGAGTTTCCGCATGCGAGACCAAGGGGCGGCATCGAGATCGATTTCTTCGATCGATTGCTTCTGGAGAATGAGGCGCTGTTTGCGATGCAACTCACGATCGAATTTTACCCAGAACGTGCCGTTAGGGCGCTCCGACCGCTTGAAGCGGAGCAATTGGTCTATTGTATAGGAACCTCGGCGTTTTCGCATTTTTCCGGTTTAGACTGATTACCCTCGCAAGCATTCAATTTTTTTGCACTTTTTGCAATCTGCTGAAATCCGCCCTGCGATTAATGGCCAGACAAAGCTCGCTCCTGCAGTAGCGAACCGGGGTGGTAACTTACCAAGTACGACGGAAAATTTGGGTTAGCGAAAAGCTGTAGGAGCGACTTTATCGGAGGATCAAACCATGGATTGCAGACGGTATATTTCGGGTTTCAGGAGATCAGGAGCCGCAGACCCACGTTCTTCCGTTGGACTATCAGCCCATCTAGGAGCTATTCCAGTATTTCTTCATCAGAGCGGTAGAGTGCGCGGGGTGAGCGAGTCCATGCAGAAAGATTCAGGGCTTTATTTCCAAGTATAGGATTCAATTAGCCCGCTATTTTATTGTATATGTGGAGGAGACGCTCGATTGAATTATCACCATCCTACGCTGGACAGGAGATGCGGTTTGCGCTTCATGGTGGGTTTTGCCGGGAAATCGGGGTCATTTGCCGCGATTCAGGTAGAATTCCCAACTTGAAACTAACTAAACGAAACAGCATTACGAACTATGCCTGTCGCTACACCTAAGCAATACGAAGCCATGCTGAATGCCGCTCAGAAGGGCGTTTATGCATACCCAGCGGTAAACATCACCTCGATCGTGACGATCAATGCCGCCCTAAAGGCGTTTGCCGACGCGAGATCTGATGGCATCATCCAAGTTTCTACGGGAGGCGGCCAGTTCGCTTCTGGTCTTAGCGTTAAGGACGCGGCCTTCGGAGCTATCGTGCTTGCCGAAGCCACCCATGTTTTGGCGGAAAAGTATGATGTCCTGGTCGCTTTGCACACGGACCACTGTCATCCGGAAAAGGTAGACGGATTCCTCAAGCCACTCTTCGAAGCCTCACGCAAGCGCATCGCTGAAGGCAAAGGCCCGCTTTTCCAGTCCCACATGTTTGACGGATCAGTCGTGCCTCTGGACGAGAATTTGAAGATTTCCAAAGAGCTCCTGAAAGAGTGCGCCGAGCTCGAGATCATTTTAGAAGTGGAGGCGGGCTGTGTAGGTGGTGAAGAAGACGGCCACGACACATCAGGCCTACCAGCGGAAAAGCTCTACACGACGCCGGAAGACATGCTGGAAGTCTACGAAGCCTTACAGCCGATTGGGCGTTTTCTGTTCGCGGCGACCTTTGGCAACGTGCACGGGGCCTACAAGCCAGGTGCGGTCCAATTGAAGCCCACTATTTTGAGTGATGGCCAAAAGGCGGTTATGGACAAGCATGGAGCGGAAGCAGAAATGGATCTCGTTTTCCATGGCGGCTCCGGATCCGAACTCAGCGAAATTCGCGAGACCCTGGACTATGGGGTGGTCAAGATGAACATCGACACGGACACCCAATACGCGTTTACGCGTCCCATAGTCACACACATTGGCGAAAACATTGAGGGGGTCTTAAAGATCGATGGCGAAGTGGGCAACAAGAAGACTTACGATCCGCGTTCCTATCTGAAGAAAGCGGAAGAAAGCATGGCCAACCGATTGATTACGGCCTGTGAAGACCTCCGCTCGGATGGAAACACCATTTTCGGCAAGGCCTAGTCCGTCCAAGACGATTTATCCAAAAGCCCCCCGATTAAAGTGCTGGCAAAAGGGTTTTAGTGTCATCTAAATGGCAGTGAGCATTTATTTCATCGCTAAAATATAACCCCAGAATAATTATAAACTCCTTTATAACAGTATTTTAGATAAAATCTAAGGGGAATTTTATTTAATGTACTCGGATCAGTAGCCAGTAGGCAGCTCGACGGCGGTGACTTGATGGCTGATGCCGGGGAAGGTGGCTTGGTGGCGTACGAGGTCGGAGCGGTCCTTAAGTTTGGATCCGTCGATGGTTTTGGCGTCTACCGCTGTGGAAGTTTTCGTATGGCTTTCGGCCCACTCGGAGTTGAGTAAGGCGATACTAACCGCTTCGCCGATAATGTCTGGATGAGCATAGTCCGGGTGCCCGATGGAGCCGAAATAGACCATTCCCGTGCTCATGCCGATTTTCAAAGGCTCTTTGTGCAGATGGATGGCATTCAAGGCCGCGTCGATGGCCCGGTCCTGATGGAAGCTGCCGGAAAAAAAACAGAGAATACCCGCCCCTCGGGCTTTGATGGGAATGCCGCCATAACGAAGGGTGGACTCGGTAACTTGATAGCAGACGCTATTGGTCCAATTGGCGAAATCGCGGGGTTCGAGACGCTCAGACTTCTCTCTGGCCGCCCGAGCTCGAATGTCCATGGTGGTGGCTTCGATGACATCCTTATCGATGCTTTGGCAGCCCAATAACCATTCGATGGATACGCCTAGCAATTGAGTCAGGTTAGGCAAGATGCTGATGTCGGGAGCATTTTCACCTCGCTCCCATTTGGAGACGGCTTGTGGGCTTACCTGAACCGCGTTGGCGATATCGGTCTGCGTGAGGCCCGATTTCTTGCGGCGGTGGCGGATCCTGTCTCCGAAGTCCTGAAGGTTCATAAATCAGGTTAAAGCTAGATGGAGGCCTTAGCCGTGGAAAGGCGAATCGACAGAAATATGATAATGATTTGATGGACTACCCACCGAGCAGCTCGTGATAGGTGACGCAATGTTCCTTTCGTTGGCAGGGTTGGCATCGCTCCCCCATCCATAGGGCGTCGAACTGAGCCATCAAAGGCCGAACGGTTTCCGGCTCATCGGAGAGAATGCCGGATTCGAAATTTCTTCGGTTTTCCGATTTGGCTCCCATGCCCGCCCCGGTAAGATTAGCGCTGCCCGTGTAGGCAGTCTTCCCGTCTACAATAACCGTTTTGAAGTGGGCTCGGGGACAGAGGATCATTTCTAGACCCTGGAGGAGATTAGGGAAGCGATCGAAGTCGTTTCGAAAGGCAGGTCCCGGCTCTTTCGCGTGTATTATGCGAACGACTACGCCGTCATCGATTAGATCGGAAAGAGCGCTGAGAAAAGGAACCATTCGTTTTCCTCGATCTACATGAAGGTCTTTGATGTCGGCAGTCGCGATTCAAACGAAGGACTCTGCTTGAGCGACAGTCTCTTGGATAACTCGCTCGTATATCCGTCTATCGGTGACAACTTCGGTTGGCATGCTGGTAAAGTACTAGGCATTAGATTCTGTAAAGCAAGCGATCCAGGGCTTTCGGCGACCGCGTAAATTGATTGTTATTAGCTCCGGTCGCTGCAAGCGACGCCCCTGCATTGAAGAATCGATATTATCATCTAATTGAACAGCCACTGAAGTTATAGTTGTGTGACTTAGGCGAGTTTTCGTTAGCCATTTTGGAATCTACCGTTAACGGTTTGGGTCTATGTCTAAAGAGCGCGTCGCATTTATAGGTATCGGAGTAATGGGGAAAAGCATGGCAGGGCATATATTGGAGGCCGGCTATCCGTTGACGGTTTACAATCGTACTCAGTCGAAGGCAGACGATCTTGTGGCCCTAGGAGCGACTTGGGCGGATTCGCCAGCGACCGCGGCCGAGGGTGCGGATGTCGTAATAACGATCGTGGGATTTCCGGCCGATGTGGAGGCAACCTATTTCAGTGATTCCGGAGTATTCAAAACGATCAAGACCGGGGCCTTGGTTATCGACATGACGACCTCGAGTCCGATCTTAGCCAAACGCATCGCGGAAGCCGCCAGCGAGCTAGGGGTTGGCTCTTTGGATGCCCCCGTTTCCGGAGGCGATTTAGGAGCACGGGAAGCTAGGCTGTCTATCATGATTGGCGGAGAACAGCGCGACTTTGATAGGGCCCAGCCGCTTTTCGACATCATGGGAAAGAATATCCAACTGCAAGGTCCAGCGGGATCTGGCCAGTACACGAAGATGTGCAACCAGATCGCTATCGCGTCGGGAATGGTGGCGATTGGCGAGGCCTTGGCTTACGCAAAGGTGGCCGGATTGGATCCCAAGCAAGTGTTGGCCAGCATCGAAACGGGGGCTGCAGGGAGCTGGTCTCTAAGTAATTTAGCTCCAAGAGCATTGGATGGCGATTTCGCTCCAGGATTCTTCGTCAAGCACTTTATCAAGGACATGAAAATCGCACTAGAGTCTGCTTCAGAGATGGGCTTGGAGCTGCCTGGATTGGAGCTCGCCAAGGGCCTCTACGACAAGCTTTCCGGGCAAGGCGGGGCTGATGACGGAACGCAAGCGCTCTTCCGTTACTATATGGAAGGAAAGCAATCTGCAGACTAGCCGAATAGCTCGAGCCAGGCCGATTTAGACAGCGCCATACGGCCCACGTCGTCGGCCTCGCCATCGGTAATGATGTCTTTGAAGAACGTCCCCTTCCTCAAATTGATTAGGCATTATTCGTCATAACTGAGGGGAAATCAAACCTAGTCCAGCTGGCGAATAGGCTAGGCTATCCGCCGAAAGGAATGAGCGGATGTTGCTAGGTTAGCGGCTCAGCAGTAGGCGATGTCCGAGTCCGCCCAGGAAAGCTCCTAGAATCGGGGCAATGACGTAAACTGTCAGCCATCCGTAACCATTGATAGAGAATGGTAGATTACCCCAGCCGACGAGTGATGAGAATATCCGAGGAGCCAGGTCGCGGGCTGGATTGAACCCACCCATCGAAATCGGGGCGAAGAGGGAAATGAGAACTGTCAGCGTGATGCCAATGGCGAAAGGTATGAGCCAGGCTGGCAGAACGTTGCTTCTTTTGTCTGTAAGCGTGAAGACCACTAGGGCCAGAATGGCCGTGCCGATTAGTTCGGATAGAAATCCTTGAGGCCCAGTGATTGCTCGCTGGTCTTGCTCAGGGAGTGCTTCCCCTCCAGGATTTGGGTAGAATTCGCCAAAGATCATGGCGCTGGCTTCGCTTCCGGGCTCGCCGCGTATGATGCCGTTGTTCGACTCGAAGCCTTCAATCGTGTGCCCGTAAACCAGAAAAACCATGGTTGCGGCCAGGAAAGCCCCGGCAAATTGAGCGAGAATATAGTCTACCGCTTTGCCGATTGGAAATGAGCGGAAGATTACTAGACTGATCGTAATGGAAGGATTGAGATGGGCCCCGCTAAGGCTGCCGGTTAAGAATATGGCGATACTTAGTCCGAAGCCCCAGACGATGGCGACCTGAAACAACCCAACCGGGGCATTTAGGGCCACTGCCGTAGCGACGCTGCCGCAGCCAAAAAAAACCAGAAGGAAGGTGCCAAACGTTTCGCCGATTATCCAATTGATTCGCTTTTCCTGCTTCTTCATATTTTTGGCTCCTTTGTCGCGGATTTTGGAGTTCCCAGAATCCTAATTCGCGGAACTGAGACCTTCTCGATAGCCGTGAGCATAGGCTTCGAAAACGAGTTTGATTTGATCCCGAATCCTTCTGAAGGCATTGACGATCTCGGATTCGGATTCTTCCACTTTAGCGGGATCATCGAATCCCCAGTGATAGCGGTTCAATTGCCCAGGATAGACGGGGCAGGCTTGGTCCGCATTCCCGCAGACAGTTATCACGGTTTGGATGTCTCGATCGAGAAATTGATCCATGTGCTTGGATTCGTGGCTGGATATATCGATACCGATCTCTTCCAAGGCGGTAATGGCCTTAGGGTGAACGTATCCAGCAGGTTGAGACCCAGCGGAATGAACTTCAAATAGGTCCCCAGCCACATTCCGCAGAATGCCTTCGGCCATGTGGCTACGGCAGGAATTTCCCGTGCAGAGAATGAGTACGCGTTTCTTTTCCATTATATTTAGTATCTATCGGCAAGCAGCGCCTGGTGAATGTTCAAGTTTTTTCAGATCCTCCGACAATTTAGGATCCTTAGCATAGCCTGTGCGGATGGCTTCCAAGCTAGCCAGAACCGCCTCAGAAAGTTTTGGGGAAATGCGATAGAAGTTCCAGTTGGCTTTTCGCTGAACATCTAGCAGCCCTTGTCGTTTCATGTATCCAATATGCTTTGACATCTTTACTTGAGGCTCGTCTAAGGCTTCCTGCAATTCGCAGACGCAAAGAGGCTCTCGAAGCAGCAGATTGACAATTCGCAATCGAGTTGGATCGGAGAGACACTTGTGCAAGGATACGATCTCCATTTTCCTTTCGGGAAGATGTTAGGATAGGAGTATACGTCAACAGGAATATTCCGAAAGTGGTATAAAGCTCGCGAGATGCGAGTATCTTAGTGAATCACCTGCTACTTCTTAGGGCGGAAAGCCTTCATGACAGACTCATCTGTCTCCAGGAAATCGCCACCGATGAGGTCGATGCAGTAGGGTATGGCCGGGAAAACTGCTTCCAGGTTTTCTCGAATCGCTTTCGGTTTGCCGGGAAGATTGAGGATTAAGCAACTACCGCGAATCCCCGCCGTTTGCCGCGATAGGATCGCCGTGGGCACATATTTGAGGGAGGCTTGCCGCATTTCTTCGCCGAATCCCGGAAGCATCTTTTGGCAAACGTTGGCTGTGGCTTCCGGGGTGATGTCGCGAAATGCCGGACCCGTCCCGCCAGTGGTGACGATCAGGCTGCAGGAAACATCATCGGAAAAGCGTTTCAACTTGTCTTCGATTTGATCCTGCTCATCAGGCACGACGGCGTACTCGACATCGAAAGGCGTGATTAGCCATTCGTTCAGCAAGTCGACGCATGCCTTGCCGGGAATATCCTCATAAATTCCTTTCGATGCCCGGTCGGACACATTGATTACGCCAATTTTTGCTTTCTTTCCCATGAATAGATTGGGTCTATTGAATCCAATGCCAAGGTCTATGGTAAAAAGCGTTGACCTGCGGGATTGACAGGGGAGCGGTAGAGGGAAGCATAGGAGTCGAGTTTCGACCGGCTGACGAAAACGGGTAGCTTTGCGGTCACTAGCCAATGAAAAAGCAGAATTTCTTAGAAGTGGTGAATTTGATCGTCAAAGAAGATGATCGTTACACTAGGGAAGCCTACGGATTTCTTAAAGAATCCTTAGACTTTACCATGGATAAGGAGCGTAAACGGAAGGACAAGGTTGTTAGCAAAACCCACAGACATGTTACTGGTCAAGAGCTGCTCGAAGGCGTACGCGAGTATGCCTTGGATCAATTCGGACCTATGGCGTATACCGTACTGACTTCTTGGGGCCTAGAGCGTTGCGAAGACTTTGGAGAGATGGTGTTCAACCTGATCGAGTACGGGGTTTTTAGCAAGAATGAGGATGATACCAAAGAGGATTTTGCCGCCATATACGGTTTCGAGGAAGCCTTTTTGAAGCCCTTCCAGCCAGGCCGGCGACGATTGAAGCGGCCTCGATACAAGGTGATTGAATCGCTTTAACGCTATAATCTAAAGGGTTCCTTCAACGTTTTGACTTTTTATTGCTGACAATATGAGAGCGCAGAGTCCGCAAATCATGAATAATCAACAGTCATTTTTGGACGCAGGCCATCCGGATGCCGACTTGCTGGAGTCGCTGGCCGCGGAGTCTTATCATTGCTATCAGTTGGAAAACGGCTTGACGGTTCTCTTTAGACCCGACCAGTCGCTGGCCTTGTGTTCGGCTCAGGTTTGGATCAAGTCGGGAAGTATTCACGAGGAGGGAAGCTTGGGTTCGGGCCTGTCGCACTACCTGGAGCATATGCTCTTCAAGGGGACAGAAAAGCGGGAAGGCCGGGAAATTTCTGAATGTGTGCAGGCGGCCGGCGGCTATATCAATGCCTACACGACATTCGATAGGACGGTATACTATATTGATATCCCTTCGGAAAACGTAGACATCGCTCTCGACGTACTAAGCGATTCGGTTTTCAAATCGACCTTACCGTCAGATGAAATCGAGAAAGAGCGGGATGTCATCCTTCGCGAGATAGACATGGGGGAAGACGATCCGGATCGGAAGCTTATCCGAGCCCTTTTTGAAACCGCTTTTCGAACACATCCTTATAGGTATCCTATAATTGGTTATAAGGACTTGTTCGCGAAGGTCTCAAGGGATGAGTTGGTAGCCTACTATGAGCGACGTTATGTTCCTAATAACGCGGTTTTAGTGGTTTCGGGCGATTTCGAAGTTCAGGACATGAAAGGGCGGGTCGACAGATTTTTCGGCGATTTGATCCGAAAGCCCTTGCCCAATATCTATATTGCTTCGGAGCCTCGGCAGCTAGCTCGTCGGTCAAAAGCCCTCTATGAGGAGGTACAGATTGTTCGGTTGGCGATGGGGTTTCAGACGGCAGGGCTAGCCCACCCGGATACTCCCGTCCTCGATGCCCTTTCCTTGATCTTGGGCCATGGATATAGCTCTCTGCTCTCGGTTCAATTGCGGGAAAAGCTGAAGCTCGTCCACACGATAGACGCCTCCAATTGGACGCCCGGGGAGATAGGCGTTTTTTATATGGCGCTAGTCTGCGATCCGGACAAGAGACAAGAAGCCTTGGACGAGACAGAGCTGTATTTGCGCTCGCTTACGGCAGCCGACTTTACCGAAGAGCGCATCCGAAAAGCAGTCAGGCAGCTAATAGTTTCGGAGATCAATGCTCGCAAAACGGTGAGTGGCCAAGCGTCGAGACTTGCTGCTGCCGAAGTCGTTATTGGCGACATCCGGTACGCCCAACAGTATCTAAAAAAGGCCATGCGGATCACAGCCGAGGATTTGGTCCGCGTATTGAGAGAATGGCTCCTTGAGGAAAGAATGACAGTCGTTTCGTTGAACCCGAAAGACCTGGAATCAGAGGATGTTCAAGCTTCGGACTCGCGAGGGAGCAATCCGGAATTCGAGACGCGTGAGCAGCCGAATGGGAGTACTCTGCTGGTTCGTTCAGATAATAGACTGCCTAATGCCCATTTAAGGGTTGTTTTAAACGGAGGGTCTCTATTGGAGGAGCACGGCAAGCAAGGCTCGACGTCGCTGTTGGCTACCTTGCTCACCAAGGATACGGAAAAAAGAACAGCCCATGAAGTTGCCCAGACGGTTGAAGGGGCAGGAGCCAGCTTCTACGAATTCGCGGGAAACAACAGCTTGGGCCTGGGTATCGATTTTTTGCCTACGGATATCGATTTGGCCCTGGATATCCTGGAGCAGGCCCTTCTCCACTCTAAAATCGATGAAGAGACTTTCAGTATTGAGAAGGAAGCCCATTTGGCGGCCATCAAGGAAGATCTGGATGATGTCGTCAGTGCTGGTCGTCGGGAATTGAGAAAGCTTTTTTTCGGTGAGCACCCCTTTCAGCTGGGGGGATCCGGCTCCCTGGAAACCGTGGAACCCCTAACGACTGCTGACCTTATCGCATTGCGGGACCGTTTGCTGAAGTCAGGAAATGTGACGCTGGCGGTTTCAGGCGTGTTCGACTCCGGTAATGTCATCCCGAGACTAGAAGCTCTAATGACGAAATTGCCGACTGGAGAAAAACCGATGGGAGCATTCCCATTCGAAGAGCCGGGGTCGCCTGGTGCCCACCGTTCGCCAATGGAAAGGCAACAAGCGGTCGTCTTCCATGCGTACCCGGGTCCCGGGTTGCTCGACGACGATTTCCCTGTGTCGGAATTGGCGGATGAGTTGTTTAGCGGCATGTCGAGCCACTTGTTTGAGCGTATCCGAGAGGATCTGGGCTTGGCATACTTTGTCCGATCAAGTCGTATCGTTGGACTAAATACAGCCATGTTCTATTTTTATGCTGGAACGTCGCGGGAAGGGTACGATCGAGTGATCGCTGAATTGATTGCAGAAGTGGGTAGGCTTTTGGAGCTGGGCATAACCGATGAAGAACTGGTTCGATGCCGATCTCGGCTGAAAGCTGCCCGCCGCATTGGATTGCAGACAAACGCTTCCTGCTCGAGCCATGCTGCGGTGAATGTGGCCTACGGCTTGCCAGCCAACGATGGGCAGGAGTACGACCGCAAGATCGATTCCGTGAGTAAAGATGATTTAGCTCGATTCGCAGAGTGCTATTTGAAGGAATCGAATCGAGTCGAACTCGTCGTGGGAGCTGTCTAGTCGAGAGATTCAACGGGGGTGAATTCCATTGTAGCAATGGCTCGCGAGCGAGTTCCCCAAACCAATTGATTGCGATATGGTTCGTATGTCACGCAAGCGTTATAAGGATCCTCCGAATTCTGAGCCTTCTGGAACAGTCCGAAATTTAGCCGGAGTGGATCTTTCCTATGAAAAGGCCAGGCCGCTATAAAAGCGACCTGGCAGGTGTGGGTGTGTTGGGAGGGAAATTATATATACTTCAAAAGGTCTATAGGGTATCGATTTCATATCAAGCAATTCCTTACAATCTGGTTACAAGAAATGGATAGATTGAAAGTCAATACGGGATTTAGCAGTATTTAGTAGGGTGAAACCCTAAATTTTTGACGCTTGTTGGTCGAGCATAGATGAACACGATGGGCTCGTTTGCGTATTCACTTTTGAAATGCGCTATCCAAGGGGCCGAATCTGAGCATTTGGTAGCGGGGCATTTTTTTTAAAATCCGTGTTTGACAAGACGGCGGGCCTTAGCTCTAAATAGTGTTCATGAACACTAATGAGACCCTATTAACGCAAAGGCAGCGAGAAGTGCTAGAGTTTGTGAGGGAGTGGCGTTCTCGAAAAGGGAAGATGCCATCGACTCGCGAGATTCAGCGGCATTTCGGATTCGCTAGCCAGACCGCGGCGGTCAATCACTTGAAGGCTCTGGGGCGGAAAGGGTTTATAAGGCGTATGCCAGGCGACCTGCTTCCGGTCAACGAGAGCCGTTTTAGCGAGGTGCCTTTGCTGGGTGCGATTCCGGCGGGATTGCCAGCCTACGAGGAGGAGCGTTCAGATGGTGGAGTCGCTATAGATCTGGCATCGATTGGAGTATCCGAATCGAGTCGAACCTTTGCTTTAACTGTGCGAGGAGACTCTATGACGGGAGCGCATATCCAGGAGGGGGATGTCGTTGTCTTGGAATATCGGGAACCGCTTGATGGGGATGTAGTCGCGGCCCTCATAGACGGGGAAACGACGCTAAAGCGATTCGTTCTTAGGGAGGGGCAACCTTATTTAAAGGCGGAGAATGCAGCTTATCCCGATCTGCTTCCAGCAACGGAATTGATCGTTCAAGGCGTTGTGGTCGCCCTAACGAGAAAGGTGTTCAGGTGATTGGGTTAGAGGAAGTATCGGCTCGTTCGGTCTTGGAGGAAATAGGGTGTTGCCAGGAGCGTTCCGCTTCTGAAATAGCGGACGCGACTGGCAATCACCGACCCCATCTATCCAGTTATGAGGAACTTTTGAATCATAATGCTACTTGGATCGTTGGAGAAAAGGAGCTTCGTTATGGTCGGAGGGGGGGGCGTAGAGATGATAGTGACGCCTCCGTATCGGGGGCTAATTCAAACAGGGAAGCGCTGACGATTGGGGACTTAATCACGGCACTGGAAAGTAAATTTAAATTTGGGAGAAAATAGAATTGGAAAGACGATATAAGGATATCATTGTGAGCGATAGCCGTAGCGAGAATATGACCCATCGTTTGCTGGGCAGTACCCATTCGTACCGGATGCGTGCGAGACGTTGGATGCTGTTGGCCAATGGCGGATTGATTTGCCGCGAGCGGCAAGAGCCAGAATTGCTTTCTAGCGGAAAGCGTCAGTCGGCTTAGTATGGCTCAACTGCAACTGGTTGATTCGCTCAGAATTTTCCAGGCTTCTAGCCCGATCTGCTCGGGCCGCATTTGCGGCTCGCCGTTGATTTCCGCCA
>DKNL01000129.1:0-896 GCA_002474325.1 Opitutales bacterium UBA7389 | reverse complement strand
CCAGCCATTTTTGAGATCTCTGACGGGAGCTTTTTCTGAGCAGAGAGCCGATTTGCTTTCGCCGTTGTTGGAACAGCTCACGGATCAGTTCCCTGTCTGCTTTGGGGAATAGATAGGGGGATTCCTTGAGCTTGAGGTGAATGAGGCGAGAGTCGACGTCGGGTTTAGGATAGAAACAGCTTGGGGCAACGTCCCAGGTCCCTTCGAATTCGAAAGCGTTTTGGATGAAGATGCTGATGCTGCCAAATTGTTTAGAGCCCGGTTCGGCGATGAACCGCTCGGCCGTCTCTTTTTGTAGCATCAAAGTGAGACTATACGGTAAGGGTTCATCGATCACCGATTCCATCCACGGGGTGGATATTGCGTATGGAAGGTTGGCGACGATTTTGAAGCGCTCTCCCTCGCTATGAAGATTGGCTAGTGGATTTTCTAGGGCGTCGCCTTGTAGCAGGTGGAATTTATTTGGGTAGGCGGTTTCCAGCTCAGCAAGGTGTGAGCTCAGTCGAGGGTCTTTTTCTACAGCGTAAACGCTAGCCCCAGCATCGATGAGGGCTCGAGTAAGCGTGCCTAGACCGGGACCGACTTCGACGATGCGGTCACCCGATTCTATTTCGGCTAATTCCAGAGATTTGCGTACGATGTTGCCATCGATGAGGAAATTCTGCCCCAGCTTCTTTACCGGTCGGTGCCCGAGCTTTTCCAGTAGCGTTCGTGTTTCCGATGGGGAAAGTGGGGACGGCATAGAAAGCTAGGCGGAATGAAACGCACTTATCAGATCTTTGACTGACTCCGCCCGCATAAGGGCTTCGCCGACGAGGATGGCTCTCGCTCCCGCATCTCTCGCCCGTTTGGCATCTTCGCCATTCCAAATGCCGCTCTCCGAAATGGCTAAGGAG
>DKNL01000056.1 GCA_002474325.1 Opitutales bacterium UBA7389 | reverse complement strand
CTAGCAGGTCCTGCGTTCGAGTATGATTTTGGTGACCAAGAAAACCCTACTTTCGGCTCTTTCACATCAGGATATATTGACGATGACGCTTCGGAAATCAGACCCGACTTAATCACTGGAAATCCAATCGATGACGAACGTTTCTTCGCCGAGTGGCAGCACAGGCAAAATTGGGGAGACAACGGAGCCCTAACCGCCTATGGCCGGTGGTGGTCCGATCCGGAAATCACTCGAGAATTTTATGAGGATTCTTTCGACATCATGCAAGATCCAGACACGTATCTGGAAGCGAATTACAGCGGCAACAACTGGCAGACAACGGTTTTCAGCCGTATCAGCCCAAACGACTTTCAATCCTTCACGGAACGATTGCCAGAGGTTCGATTCGATTTGTTTCCTACCACTCTAGCCAAAGGATTGACCCATAGCGGAAGCCTCTCCTTCGCCAGATTGAAAAATCAGCGGGCCGCGAATCTTCCAATCGAATCAGAAGCGAACCGAGCTAACGCCTATTACGGATTTAGGTACACCAAGCCCCTAAAGCCCGGAATCACATTGACCACCAAAGTAGGCGTAAAGGCCATCCACTATTTCGACAACATGATGGGCTCGGAAGCGGGAGACTCCGGATTGGAATCCCCATTTAGACTAACTCCGCTTTCCCTTTTCGACGACTACACCCACTTTTTTCCACGGCCCTCAATCAAGAAAGGCACTCGCGGATACGGCGATTTTGGAGTGGATCTAAAATTCACGGCGTATTCTCAATCTGATTACAAAAATGAAATTTGGAACATCGACGGCCTGCGTCACATTTTCGAGCCGGTCATCTCCTATCGATTCGTTCCTGATTTAGACAGTGCCGCCGCCAATGCTATACACGATGTTCCCGCGTTTTCCAACTATCTCACCCCAATCGATTTGGAGGACCGAAGAGATATCGACACCATCGGCGAACACCATGTTACTCGAATGCAATTTCGCAACCGTATTCAAACGCGAGACAAGGAATACGGGTCACGCGATCTCGCTAGATTAGATTTTTCCGTAGACTATCTCGTGGACGACTACGGCCTCGGAGTCGATTTTTCGGATTTCGTTTCCGACCTGGAAATCACCCCCGCGCAGTGGCTGGAAATCGATTTCTTCTCCCGTTGGGATTTTGAAAATAGCTTTATCCGAGAATTGAATACAAGCTATGCCTTAACGGATCCCAGATATTGGAAACTGGGGATCGGCAACCACTTTCTCAAAGGCCAACTAGATCAGTATTTCATATTTGGGGAATACAATCTCAATGAAAATCACAAAGTTTACGCTGTCGCTAAATTCGATGAAAAATCTGACACTTTCTATGAGCAGCGCATCGGGTTCATGCAACGTGCCCTGGAGAAATATGGAATCAAGTACGAACTACGGATCTACGAGGGCAATCGACGTGAAAGCGACTTCGGAATACGTATTGGAATCGACCTCTTCGACGAATAGGAAATCGGAAGCTGGTTTCACCCTCTGATAGTAATGACAGAACCAAGGGGCAAAAACCGTTTTTGTAACCCCCGACTAACCAACCAAAGAAGAATCGCTTTTGAGATAGTCGAAAAAGCTACAAAACCTCTCAAACCGAAAGTCAATTTTCCCAAGGCTCTAAATCGCCTATTTCGTCAAAATCCCAATTTCGGATCTCGAGATCGGCGCTTGTACCGAGAAATCGTTTACACTTACCTGCGCTATCAACCTTGGCTAGATTCAATCAAAGAAGACCAAGGAGCGTTGATCGACCGTCTTATTTTTCTCGCCAATCCTACGAAAGGAGTCACACCCCTCTACCCCACCCTTGATCCAAAGCTGGCCGAAGCGGCGGGAACTTCTCATCGCTTCAGGCAATTGGGAAAACAGCCTGAGAATTTCCGCGATCTCCTCCCCAAATGGATGCTTGACCGCTTTTCCCGCGATCTGGACGAGATAGACTGGCAACGGTTCTTTATTAGACCACCCATCTGGCTTAGATGCAGCAACATCGAGCCCAAAACTGCGTTAGCCCGATTAAAAGAAGCGTTCCCCGATCAAGCGGAGAAAATTCAATTCCCCCCAGAACCTGGCGGATCCCTTTCTTGTCCTCCCGATCTTACTGTGAAGCAATCTTCCTTGTTCGAGAACGGGAGCATTGAGATTCAGGATATCAGCTCCCAAGTACTCCTCCAACTTCTAAACGCTCCTGTCCAAGGTTGTTGGCTCGACGCATGTGCGGGAGCCGGTGGCAAAACGCTGCAATTAAGCCAGATGCTAGGGAAACATGGAAACGCGCTCGCATACGACGAGCGAACAGAAGCTCTTGCAGAACTAGCGAAACGAGCTCAAAGGAATCGCTGCCGGAACATCGAAATCGCGAGGGAAGCCCCAGAATCTGAAGAATTCGATGGCGTACTAGTTGACGCTCCTTGTTCCGGATCCGGAACTTGGCGGCGTCATCCCTACTTGATGCGACAGACGACCGAAGCTATGGAACTCGATTTTGTCGCTGATCAGCTAAGACTGCTCAAACGCTACTCGAGAAATGTAAGCGATGGAGGCCTCCTCGTTTACTGCACTTGCTCGCTCAGTAAATCGGAGAATGAGGGGGTGAGCGAAGCGTTCCTAGAGCAGAATCCGGAATTCGACCACTTCCCCCTCGCTGAAAGATTCGGACTCCAGGAAACGTCTATCGGAATTACGGTGTATCCCCAGGATTTCGATGGCGACGGACTTTATATCGCCAGCTTCCGTCGCAAATCATGAGAAACGAATCCAACAACGATTTGTTCACAATAGGCTATTTATCATTGCCGCATGAGAATTGCTGGGCGAATTTGATCCGTGGTCGCTGAAATTGATCCCAGAATTAAACTGTCCGTTTTTGAAGGACCTCTAGATCTGTTGCTTTTCCTCATTCGAAAACACGAGATCGACATTTACGATATACCGATCGGCTTAGTTTTCGATCAGTACTTGGATGCCCTCAGCGAAATGCAAGAGGTCAACCTCGAGATTGCAGGCGACTTTTTCGTAATGGCCGCTACGCTAATGGAAATCAAGAGCCGTCTGTTGCTGCCCAAGCAACAAAGGACGTTATCCGAAGACGAAGACGATGAGGACCTCGATCCTCGTTGGGAACTGGTTCACCAACTCCTTGAATACAAGAAATTCAAGGAGGCCGCCGAATCCTTAGACACGCTTTCCGATCATGCCTCGCTCCAACTCACACGCGATTACGACTCCGTCAACCGGATAGAAGGCCCGATGCGGCCGCTCAAGCCAGAAGACCAGATTTCAGTTTGGAACTCCTACAATATTGTGCTCAGGAGGCTGTCGGAAAAACTCATTTTAGGGGAAATTCAAGATGATGCTGTCACTGTGGTCGACCAAATGGAGGTTTTGATTAAGAAGGGCCAAACGGAGCCGAGCTTCGAGTTTTCTAGTCTTTTTCCGGGCAAATGTAGCCTAAAGCTGCTGGTGGTCACGTTCATAGCGATCTTGGAACTCGTTCGTCTAAAACGGCTCTCGATCACCCAGAATCACTCCTTTTCCGACTTCATCATAGATCGGATCGAAGAAGAACCCGGGGTGGGCGAGCTTCCCCACGACCCCGAAAACGAGCTTGAAACCGCGCCGGTTTGAACCACCTTAATTGTCGTGCCAAAAAAAGATACACAGCAAGCGCATCTGCTCGGAGTGGGTCTAGACAATGACGACGGGCATAAGCGGATTACTCAAGCGGACGAATTTTCAATCGTCGGCGGATCGGAAAACACGCATGAACGTATGACCGAAACTGTCATCAAAACCTTTGAAGACATGAAAAACGACGGAAAGACGCTTTCCAATATAGAACCAGAGCAGCTATCCGACCTGCTCCAAAAGAACTGCCCTGCTTAAGCAAGCCTTCAAATGGGCTCGTTCCCAAACTAAAAAAAATGTCGCATCCCCGGCAATCACAAGATTCGACATCATCAAAGGTTTCCCTGAAAAATAAGGAAAGCGAAGAAACCTTGGTAATTGAATCGGGCGAGAACGACTGGGAACGCGTATTATCCTGCAATGCCGATGGCAGTTCATTGACATTGCTACAGGAATACTCCATCCCGAGCAGCAGCAAACAGAAGCGACTATTGGCAAAAGCCCTGGCCACCGTAGTCATTTCTCTATTCTTCGCGTTTACTATCTACAAAACGCTATAATCTCATGGCAGAAATAACCAAACTCAACGAACAAACCTTTAACGACGCAATCAGTGAAGCAGACGTTCCCGTACTCGTGGATTTTTGGGCCCCTTGGTGCGGACCTTGCAAAGCGATTGCTCCTATCCTCGAAGAGCTTGCGGGCGAACTCGAAGGCAAAGTCCAGATTTCCAAAGTCAACGTGGACGAGAACGGAACCGTAGCAGCGAAGTACAATATCCGGGCGATCCCTACCTTGCTCCTTTTTAAAGGGGGAGAGCTGATCGACCAATTCGTCGGCATGGTCGGGAAGGACGACCTGAAAACCAAGCTTCAGGCTCATGCCTGATTCCATCCCGCTCTAACCGGATTAGATTTTCAAAGGCCTTCCACAATTAGTGGGAGGCTTTTTTTGCAGCATTCGCCATTAGAGAGGCGGGGATGACTATCCCTATTCAGTCGTGAGTGTGAAACTCCCCAAATTCGGCCAACTGGGGATAGTAAGCTCTTACGTTGGGATTCTGGTAAACAATTTCATTATGGGAACTAAGAAATGGCGACCCCTAAGGCTAGCAACGCGCTAAACATTAGCAGCAGTCTGGCCGACTTGGCCAAGTGCTCATTCAGTGCGGCTCCTTCTAGGGATCGCAATTCTACAATCAGTTGGGCTCCGACAGGAATCGTGACCAAGGTGGTCAACGGCCAAAAGGATCGATTTATACCAACGTAGGCGCTGACGCAAAGATAGGCCAAAGCTAATTGCCACCCGTACTGTTGTCGTGCAAATCTACGGCCTAAACGCACGACCAGCGTTCGCTTCCCGGCTGTTTCATCCGTCTCTTTATCCCGGTAATTGTTTACAACCAGAATGTTGTTAGCCAACAAGCCCAAAGGTAATCCTAGTAGAAGAACGGCAAAAGATAGCTGACCCGTGATCACGTAGAATGTACCAATGGTCGCGACCAATCCGAAAAACATGATCACGAAAATGTCACCAAGACCATGATACGCTAATGGATAAGGTCCCCCCGTATAAGAGTATCCAAATACAATCGCCGCGATCCCCACGACCATCATCTCACTTCCTCGATAGGCAACCATCGACAAGCCAATGAGGAAGGCCAATAAAAACAAAGCGATAGCCATGCGTCGCATTACAAGCGGAGGAATTCGCCCGCTAGCAACGAGACGCTCCGGGCCAATTCGGTCAATTGTATCCGCCCCACGGATATGGTCAAAATAGTCATTGGCCATATTCGTCGCTATTTGGACAAGAAGAGAGAATGACAGGCAGATAAATACCGGCCACCAATCGAATTGACCCTGACGCGTCGCTTCAGCCGCTCCTACGATCACAGGGGCAACCGCAGCGGGCAATGTTTTCGGGCGAGCAGCAGCGATCCAATCAGTAACGGTGATCATTTAAGGTGGAGCTCGATCAAGCGACTGCGGGAAGCTGACTCACTTCCATCACTGGATTCGTCTCGCTTCCAGATAGTAGCGTTTTTCGTCCGCCTCACCCATGGAAAAGGTCTTTCTCGGTAAAGCGCCGTCTAGCACAACAGTCTTGAACAAATCGCTTTTTCCAATGCCGGGAAGAATAAAACCGACATTACCTTCCTTGGATCCGAGATCTTCAACCACATCTTCCCCATGGATGTAGTCCAACTCGCCCTCACTGCCATCCAGGTAGGCGTCGAGAAACGCCTGCAAGTTTCCTACTTCCAAGTTTCGCCTGGGATTGACCAACCGAATCAATCCGTACTGGCCTGGAGCTACCCATAAGACTCGATGCTCGCTAGAATTTGCTTCGAGACTAGCCAGTCGCTTCTTGGCCGACTCTAAGCTGTCGAATAGCTCCAGAACTACCTCAGAGCCTTCGTCGGCAAAGAACTGTTTCAACTCAACCAGCAATTCATCTCCAATCACGCCGAAGGCCAATCGATGAATGGGTTCGAACTCAAGGCCCGCATCATGAACATTCATCAGCTCCACTAAAGCGAATCGTGCTGGATGATCCATTACGGATTCCGGCGATTCAGCTTCCGCCTTCAAGCTCTCCCAAATACTCTTGGCCGTTGCTAGCGAGTGATTGCCATCTCCCATAGCATAAAGCAAAACGCCTTTGCCAGAGACACCGTACCTGCTGTTAAATAAACATTGATCGCTTAGCGCTTCGAGCGATTGTAATATGGAAGCGATATCCTCATTAGCATCGACTCGCCATCCTTTAATATGCCCTCCGGTCCCGTTAAGTTCGAAATCATAGATTAAGGACAGGTCTTTTTCAAAGAGCGGCTCGATAACGGTGCGATCAGGATCATCGATCAATACCATTATATGAGGTAGCTCTACCTTCGCGTTTTCTCTGATCGTAATTCGGGGAGGCAAACGGTCTTCGATCGTCCCTTCGGTCGCTCTTATTAGACTCTGCGACCCTGGCTTATAGTCGTACTTCTCGAGATCCAAAGCGACTATGAGGCCTTTCCTTGAAGGCACATGGCTCGTTTTCCGATCGAGCAAGATGAAGCCCGGTTCCAATTCCTCGAGAATCCCTTTACCGATATACTCATCCATCGTAGCGTTGATGCGGCTAATACGCTCTTCGCTGTCGGTTCCTCCGAGATAAACCTCAGGGAAAACCATATTCAAAGTCGATGGATCCTCTCCAATATCTTCAGCGAGCTTCTTCCAATATTCTGGCTGGGAGGTAAATTGATCGCAGGCGACTACAGACCAATTAGTTAAATCTACTCCATTCTTAGGGAGAAGAATTTTAGGAGCTTCGATTCCAAGTTCACTATTTCTCATGGCAATGCGATGCAGGAGCTTACCGGAAGATGCTGAAGCATGGGCAGAGAGATATCCCTACTCACTCCTATGTCGGGATCGAAGAACCCCGGGCGACTCCCTGTTTTCGACCCTCTGAAACTCACTCGCGAGTCTCCGATTTGCTTACCGTCTACGGCGACGGAACTTGTTTTGGAACTTCTCGACTCGGCCTGCGGTGTCGACGAAGCGCTTCTCGCCCGTATAGACAGGATGGGAATCCATTGTGATATCGCGAACGACTTTCACATACTCGACCCCATCGATCGTCTCAGTCTGGCCGGTTTTAATCGTCGACATGGTGAGAAATTTCTTCCCCGTAGAAACGTCTATAAACGCAGTGGGATGATATTCAGGATGAATGCCTTGCTTCACGGTCCTTAAAAATTGGGTTGCTAGCCTTGACGGGCTTTGAATCGCGGGTTGGTTTTGCAAATCACGTAGAGACGCCCCCGACGACGTACCACTTGGCAGTTCGGATGACGCATCTTCGCGGACTTCAGTGAAGAGACAACTTTCATAAGGGGCGATAACAGAAACGGAGCCCGGAATTCTGTCAATAACTGTTTCCCTAAAAAATTGGGAAAACCGAACCGATCGACAAAGATACGAGAGCTCAGTTCACCTCTGGATGATCCGGAGCTAAGGACATTAACCCTAGTTCCAAATTAATATTGATGATCACATGGCGCCAGAGATCGTCGCCCTCCAATTCAGACAAGGCATGGCTATCCATATCCGACACCACCCACGCATTATTAGATAATTCACTCTCTAGCTGCCCTTTACCCCAACCCGCGTAGCCACGAAAGGCTCGTAAGCTGATGTCCGGATCCTCATCGAGCTTCGAAGCCGCCAAGGCAGGTTCCAAACCAAAAAACAATTTAAATGAACCCAATACCGGATCGATCTTCCACCCGCCTAGTGTCACCTGATCTGTAGCGATGGGGCCGCCTACGTAAAGCGGAACGTTCCCCAGCCCATAGTCTCTAAAAGACGCATCGACTTCACCCAACTTTTGACCGGAAAACTTATTGACGACCACGCCTAGCGAGCCGTCCTCTTCGTGGGCCGTCATCAAAATTACGCTTCTCACAAAATTAGGATCGGTCAAGTGGGGATGGGCCAACATCAAGGAGCCCGGAACTCTGAATGAATTATCTTTGCTTTCGTGAAACATCGGCTTCGTTAGAAATCGGTACTCGAAAAACTCCTAAACCTACCCCATAAGTTGGCTAAAAGATCGACTCTTGGCAACCTGCCAAACTTATTTCTTCCATGAGACCGCTCGACGAAATCGTAGCTTACTGCAACAAACGGACCCGATCCCAGGAAATCGCTGACTTCCCTGGGGCCCTAAACGGGCTTCAGTTCTCCAACAATGGGGAGGTCAGCAAAATCGGGGCGGCCGTCGACGCAGGACTCATCCCCTTTCAAATGGCTATCGATGCCGGCATCGACCTCCTCATTGTCCATCACGGAATGTTCTGGAACGGCCCAGAGCGAATTGTCGGTAGCGAATTCGAAAAAATCCGGAGTCTGTTGGAGGGCAATTTGGCTGTCTACTCCTGCCACCTCCCGTTAGACGCCCATCCGGAGATCGGAAACTCAGCCTGCCTCGCCAAAAAGATTGGGGCCAAAGCCTCGGGCTCCTTTCTCCCGTACGAGGGCAACGATATCGGGCTGGTTTGCGATTGGAACCAGAGCCGCGACTCCCTCAGATCTGCTCTCGAGGACGAATTTCCACGTGGGATTGCATCGATCGAATTCGGCTCAAAGGCCCCAAAGAAGATATGCGTCGTTACTGGTAGCGGAAACAGCGTCGTGGACCAAATCGAATCCACGGGATCCGATACCCTAATCACCGGCGAACTGAAACAGCACTTCTACAATGTCGCCCAAGAAAAGCGGATCAATCTTTACGCGTGCGGGCACTACGCCACCGAAACTTTCGGCGTTGACGCCCTCGCCCGGGAAGTGTCCTCTAAATTCGACCTTCCCTACCAGTTCATTGCGACAGATTGCCCGCTGTAGCACCCGCTACGAAAATTCGTGCAATCGACTCAAGCAATCGATAGATTCTCCAATCATGAAACGAATAGCCATCTTGAATGGACCCAATCTCGATCGCCTTGGAAAGCGCGATCCCGAGATCTATGGAACTAGCACTTTGGATGACGTCGCAAGCGGATTGAAAGCCCAGTTCCCAAATGTGGAATTCGAGTTTTTCCAATCCAACCATGAAGGGGTTCTCGTTGACAAAATATCCGAGCTGGCCGAGGGCAACTGTCAAGGAATCGTATTTAATCCAGGAGCCTACTCGCATACGAGTATCGCCTTAAGAGACGTCATCAGTGATTCGAAGATATCCACAATCGAGGTGCATATCAGCAATATCCACGCTCGAGAACGCTTCCGACATCACTCTCACACTGGAGCAGTTTCCCAGGGCGTCATCGCAGGACTTGGAATCAAAGGCTATGAGCTGGCTGTAAAGACGCTAGTGGATCAGGAATAAAGAGGCCCCGCCTCCCTAAAGGCCTATCGAATCCGCACAGCCAATAAATCTAAACTAGGAAATTGGGCAAAAGATAAGGGCGGATCTTTAGCCGCCCTTTGACGCGTTTCACTCATTACCGAGAAAGACCCTGCGGTCCCACATCCGCCGGAACAATCAACCACTCAGTTTTCGAACTAAAGTCTGAAATTTTCTCGCTAAGCTCGTTTTTTTCGCCTCGTCGCCTCGACCTCCACTGTGCCTAGAGTTTATCAAAAGAGATAAAGAAAAACAAATCGTGATACATACCGAATTGGCGCTGATTTCCGCAAAATTAATGCGTAATAACGTTCATTCGCCTCAATTTCCGCAAATATCTCGCGAAGGCAGATGAAACTTTGGCTGTTTCAGATCAAATTTTGGTTGGACACCCCATTCCAAAAACCTAGTACTCGTTTTGTTATGTCAAAACTAGACAGCGGATACAAAGTAACGACCAAATCTGCGGTCATAGATACGATCCTAACGGTGATCATCTGGTACCTTTTCACTTTGTGGTTTAAGCCACACGTGATGAGCTATGAACCGACTAAGGTGTTCTTTTGGGCCGGGTTCTCAGCTTTGCCTGCGGCTGGCACCTTTTGGCTTTGCCTGCAAATGTACAAGGTTACCGCTGCCCACCAGCGTAAGCTAAAGGAAGAAAAGGAAGACAATAGCGAATAAGGGCGACGGCAGATTCGCTAAATGGTGAGGAGGACTGGCTCAGTCCTCCTTTTTTTATTTTCACCGGCTATCTACATCATCGCCCTTTACTCGGCGAAGTTACAAATTGCCTAACCCCCTCGTCTCTACTCTGATTGGTTCAAGCCTATTCTCTCGACGAAGCAAAGCGGGAGCGAGAAAACACCTATTTGCCTGGTAGAGGCAACAAAAGCTCCCGCAGTCGCGGGATCGCGTTCCACCCTTGAGAATAGTAAAAAAGGTGGAGGCCAACCTCCGGGCGAGCTTAAATTGACGCCCATACCTAACTGCCGGACGAAGGGGTGAAGCCGGCTCCGACTTTGCTGCCTTACCTAAAACCCAAAATCGGACTGGAGGTCCTCCACATTCGCTTCCAGGATCTTTTTTAGAAACAGGGATCTATGAACTGGAGATGGTCCTTCTTCTACGATCGCGGATCGATGCGACGGAGTCGCATACCCCTTACTCGACGCGAGGTCATATTTTGGATACTGGCAATCTAAAGCCATCATGGTTCGGTCTCGAGTCACTTTAGCGATAATCGATGCCATAGCTATACAAAGCGAGCGTGAATCTCCCTGCACGAACGCCTGGTGCGGATAGCCCAGCTGCTTCATCGGTTTCCCATCCACAAATATCCGCCAAGAAGATAGATAGTTGCCATCGATAGCTCTATCGGAGCTAACGTCCGCGAATAGCGGATCCGGCTCATGGGGCTCGATCTCAGCGCTTTCGAATACGCCTTCAACGGCTCTTCTCATGGCAGCTTGAGTCGCCCCTAGGATATTCAGATTCTCGATCTCGGCGATATCGCCCCAACCAACCCCGATATGCAATCGATTCTTGCTTTCCAGCCAACGAAGTTTCCCGTAGAGATACTCCCTCTCGTCTGGAGCCAAAAGCTTGGAGTCATTGATCCTCGAAGCATTCCGTTTACACCAATCCGTATCATAAAATTCTCTATATACTGCTACGGCGGACGCCACAACCGGTCCCGCCAAGGCTCCTCTTCCAGCTTCATCGATACCTATCAGTCCCGTCAACTCAGATAGACGGGCTCTATCAAACGCTCTTAGGCGTTTCGATTTCATAATGCGAATCGTATTTGGGCTAGATATTCAGGGTTAAATATTTAGCTGGAAACTACTGTGACCATAGCACGTTTCCCGTAGCCGTCAATTGTATCTTGGGAGTATCGGCAGAGGAGTGACTACTTTCGCCAAACCTTCTTTTCCGGTGGCGGCTTCAACGGGAGCTCGCTTAACAGTCCCGCCTCATCAACTACTTCATACGCTGTACGGAAATGCAACTTAACGAATTCGCGAAACCCGTCTGGGCCAAAGCGTTTCAGGATCTTTGTCGCTTGCTTTTTAACTTCCTTACTAGCGCCTTTCTTTAACGTGTCACCATACCGTTTGGACAAACCCTGTATATAACGTACGTATTCAGCCCGAGCAACAACCGATGCCGCAGCAACTACGGGATCTTCCTCAGCTTTGGTCTGCATCCGAAGATCGAAGCTCTCGTCCTTAAAGTACCGGCCCACAAGGTCTTGCTTGCTGAACTGGTCGAGCATTCCCCATGAGGCTCGCTTTCGCATCAAAGCTGCGGTCAAGCTTTTCGAATGTTGCCAGGCAAGCAGCAAGTTGAGATTGGCCCGAGGCTTCCCCATCAACTCGTTATATTTGCGCATTCCGCAGAAACAGGTTTCCACGGCAATACCTTTGGTAGCCCGAATAATCTTATCCAATTTCAGGATACGCGTATCAGTTATTTTCTTAGAATCACGGATCCCTTCCTTCACCCATTCATCGATCTGCGGCTTATCTGCGACCACACATGCGGTGATAACCGGACCGAACAGATCGCCCTTGCCACTTTCATCCATACCCGCGTGAAGCTCAAACCATTCGGGGTGGTAAATTTCATCGTATCCATAACGGGCCTCTCCGAGCACTTCAGGTTCGAGAGTGTTGAGAACGAACTCTTCCATCTCCTTTCCCTGAACTACAAGTTTGCCGCTATTGTAGCCAATCACGTTCACCTTATTTCCCTTAAACGCGAAACGAGCGTATTCAACATCATAGGGCTCCCAATCCTTCATCATACAGATGCCCTCAAGCTTCTCCATCTGCTCGTCGGAAAGCTTGTTGGTGTAGATCGTCTTCTTTTTCGGCTCATCTGGGCGACCGATTTTCTTTTTGCGTTTAGCCAAAGCAATTCAAACGCTACTACCCGATTTTGGCTGATCAACTAAATTAAGACTAGCAGCTCCCTCGATTTACGGATCTCATGGATACCATCACCTTACACAGCGAGCTAGAGACCTTTCAGGTCCAGCTTATCGAATGGTACGACACCTATCAGCGGGATCTTCCATGGAGAACCCTGTCTAGCCTGTACAAGACGGTCGTATCCGAGTTCATGCTTCAGCAAACTCAGGTGAAAACAGTCTTACCTTACTTTGAAAAATGGATGACTGATTACCCCGATTTTTCGGCCTTAGCCAAAGCCAGCGAAAACCAGGTGCTTAAGTCATGGGAAGGCCTAGGTTACTATTCGAGAGCTCGTAATCTCCATAAGCTCGCTCAATCGATCGCCAGTCTGGAAACGATTCCGAAAGATGTTAAGAGCTGGCTCGCTTTCCCAGGCATTGGTCCCTACTCAGCTGCGGCCATCTGCAGCATATCCTTTTCAGAGAGGGAAGCCGTAGTTGATGGCAACGTCGTTCGAATCCTTTCCCGACTCACAGCCGATCGAGAACAATACAAATCGACGGTAGAAGCAGCCAAGGCCTATCGTGAACTTACTCAATCGTTGATAAACCGAGATCGCCCGGGTGACCACAATCAAGCCATGATGGAACTAGGCGCCACCGTTTGCCTGAAACATAATCCTAAGTGCCTACTTTGCCCGGTAAGTAGCCTTTGCAAGGCCCGTTCCCTAGGAATTGAATCTGAACTCCCCCGATTTCAGAAGCGGAGATCGGAAAAACAAATAGTCGATCGAGCCTGGATAATGGGCTGTCAAGGGATCCTCGTACATAGAATTCCCGACTCGGCCAACCGAATGAAAGGATTCCACGAAATACCGACCTGCCAACAGCTCGGAATCAGGGCTGGGCGACGCGCCCCGGTCATCGAAAGGAAGCGCTCTATCACAATATACCGAATCACCGAGCGGTTTTTCAGAATCGAACCTTCGAAAATCGACGGCTCTAAACTCGGTCCCGACCTGCTATGGGTGCGTCCCAAGGATATTGACAATTTACCCTTCTCCGGACCCCACCGAAAATGGATAGTAGAGCTGCTGGAAAGGCCTGAATAGATCGAATTGAACCGATTGCGTGACTAAAGAAAGGCAGGGAGGACTGGCTCGGTCCTCACAAATTAGAATAGGCACCTTCCCTACTGATAAAGATTCGAACCCACAGGCCAGAAGCCCATGCTACCTTTGATAACAGCTCGGCTCTCACTTACGCATTCCACCCATCCGTAAAAAAAGCTCCCTTCGACAAGAAGGAAGCCCAGATCATTCAGCCCTAAGAATCACGCCTTAAGCCTTAGTTATCCCACTTGTGGCGAAGCATGTTGTTGAACTTCGCGATCTTGTTGCGACGGCGCTTCGAGACCGAAGGCTTTTCAAAATAGCGGTTGCCGCGCACGTCCTTAATAACGCCCTCACGGTCGAGCTTCTTTTTCAAGCGGCGCAATGCTCGCTCGACGGGCTCTCCCTTGCGGATTTTTACTTCAATTCCCATAATTCCAAAGAAAAGGGCGTACCAAGACGACAATTGAAGCCCTCGTCAATTCTTTTTGGGGCTTGTTACTGGTTTATTGGGGAATCTCTGGCTTCAAGACCCTTTCTGATCCATCCAGGGCCAATGGGTATTGGGCATCCGCTGCGTCTAAAGCCTCCACCATCGCCCTCATCATTCGCCTCAGTTCGCCCCTTCGGCTTTCAGCCAAATTATTCGATTCACTCCGATCTTCGGCTAAATTAAATAGTTCGTAGCGACCATCTCCTTCCTCGTGATAGTGGTAGATCGCCTTCCAGTCGCCCAGACGGTAACTAGTGAAGTAGCTACTTCGATGCTGATGCGGGAAATGCATGAGAAATTCCGTTCTCCGATCAAGAATACCGCCCACCAAAGCAGGCGACAAATCCATCCCGTCCACCATCTCTTTCGTTTGAATCCCCGACACTCCAAGGATCGTAGGGAAAATGTCATGCACGGTGCCAACTTGATCGGACAATCGGTTGGCGGGAATACCAAGAGTCTGCTGGACAGCGGAAGATTCATTACGCTTGGCCCAAGCGGCTATGAACGGCACTCGCAATCCCCCTTCGTAATGTGTTGCTTTCTTTCCCCGCAACGGCGCGGCGCAAGCAATTTCATGGGTATCGCCCAAGGGAGCGTCCGTGCCGTTGTCTCCCAAGAAAAAGACCAGCGTGTTCTCCGCCACTCCAAGTCGGTCCAACTCATCCAGTACATCGCCTAATGATTTGTCCATCCCCTCGATCAATGTCGCGAAGGCTTTGGCATTAGGTTTCAAATCCAAATGCTCGTAATTAGCCGCAAAACGCTCGTCCGACTGAAAGGGGGTGTGAACGGCGTAGTGGGACATATAGGCAAAAAACGGCTCCTCATCTTCGACCGCATCTCCAATAGCTTCCTTGATTTCCAAGGTAAGGGCCTCGGAAAGATGGATGTCCTGACCATGATACTTTTGTAACCCTGGGACTGCTCGCCTCTCTCGACCCTTCTTTGCGAACCCGAAATGATCTTCCCCGTAATAGCTACCCGGTTGACCGTACGCACAGCCCGCGATATTAACATCGAATCCGAAGTTTTGCGGCAATTCGCCAAACGAACCAACCGGACCGAAATGGGCCTTGCCCGAATGGATCGTGCGGTAACCCTTGTGACGCAGAATCGCCGGCAAGGTGACAACACCCGGGGCGATCCCTTCCCATTGCCAGTCTTTGGGTCCAAATTCGCCAGCGTTATTCATATCTGGGCTTATGAACTGAGTAACTCGATGCCGCGCCGACGCCTGTCCTCGGACGATCGATACCCTCGATGGAGAGCAAACACTATTGGCGTAGAATTGGCTGAATCTAATTCCTTGCTTGGCTAGCCGCTCCATGTTCGGCGTCCGATAGAGTTCATTAAGCGGATGCTTCTCCGGCTGGCCATCGTAACCTGCCATGAATGGCACCGACGTATCCATCATTCCCATATCGTCTACAAGGAAAACAAGAATATTGGGCCGTTCGGATCCGAAAGACGTCCAAGCTGCCGATATGAACAATAGGAGACAATTGAAGACTTTCATAGAAGTTCGCTATAGTTGCTTTTCGCTCAATCTTAAGCGTACCCTCCCTTAGCCGCTATTACTGCTACCTCTTCCAATCCCGAAAAGGAAAAATGCTCGAACTGAATCGGCACCAGATGCGAACTAGCGCAGTTCATTTCGTCGTCAAAATTCTGTCCTGCGTTAGAGACTGTGATAGACTCTATTAACTTCCGCTCACCATCCTCGATCGTTTCCACCTGCCCCGTTTTGGGTGCATACTGAATCTGCTCATCGAATTTTGAAACTACATTGCGACGGAACCACGACAGTCCGGCTAGGATCAGGATGAGGAGGATCGCTAAGAGTACGATAGAGCGAGGCTTCATAAGGTTCTTTAACGCGGGACTCGTGGTCGAGGCCAATGAGCGTAATGGAAATGAACCCTATCCAGCTCAGGGCTTCAAATCAATTTTCGCGGGATAATCTACGCGGATTAACCTCCAATCTCTGCTGATCTCACGTATCTGGAAAAATTCTTTAGATCTTTGCTTTGAATCTTCCAGCGGCTCGTTTTTAATGACTGCTTATGTCCGCCACTGGCCCGTTTGTTCATCTCCATAACCATACCCACTACTCGCTGCTCGACGGCTGCGCCAAGCCAGCTCGGGCTGCCGCTCGAGCTAAAGAGCTAGGCATGCCGGCCTTGGCGATGACGGACCACGGGAATCTGTTTGGAGCCATCGACTTTTACCGCTCCTGCAAGGCCACAGACATCAAGCCGCTTATTGGATGCGAGCTCTATTACGT
>DKNL01000299.1 GCA_002474325.1 Opitutales bacterium UBA7389 | reverse complement strand
TTAACATGAGCGGGATTGGTTCCCAAAAAGCGTGGTGCTACTGCGATTTGTTCGCCATCGACGATAGTGAAATGGAGAGAGATGTGATGTCCTTCGAATCGCCATCCCCAAGTGCCGTGATCGGATGGCTTACCGTACAATATGAAATGGTAAAGCTCGGGAACGCGTATGTCCAATCCCGTGAGCTCAAGCAGTACCCGTTCAAGATCGATAATATTGCCCAACTTTTTATAGCCTGACTTGCTCACGCTTGATTCGAGTAGCTGGTAGGCTAAGCGTTTTTGATAATCGGAAAGCGTTGTCAGGGCAACGCCTTTGCGGCTGATCATCGCCATGGGTAGGAAGTCCCATTGAACGCGGTAGGGATCGTCGAACTCGAACATCGCTTTTCTCCTCTGGGAACCGTCGAGCGAGTTGATGAAATTCCTAGCGGCATCCTCCATTTCGTGAGCGAGCGGCTCGTCTCCGTGAACGTGGGCGGCAATCCGAGTAGTAGCTAGCAAGCAAACGGCAAGCAGGGTGGACCCAATTAGTCTGAGGGAATCGCGAACGCGTGAGGTTAATTGCATAGTGATAAAGAGAAGGGTGGATTCAATTAATTGAAAAGGAGAAACACGATGCGGCCGTTCCATTGACTTTTTCCATTCGTCAGCGTTTGCTTTGGCCATGATCCGTTTTCTTTCGACCTCATTGATCGTTCTTATTACTGCGGTCTTCGCCCCGGCCTCTCAAACCGCCGAAGAAGCTTGGTACAGTATCGCTTTGCACAACAAGGAGAACGACAAGAATAAGGCCTTTTTGTACATCGAGAATAATCCAGCTCTGCCGAATGTGTTGATCTATGGGGACTCGATTTCCATTGCCTACACTCCGATTGTTCGAGGATTGCTGGAAGGGGAGGCCAATGTTTACCGATTGCACGTGAATGGGGGTTTTTCAGCTTCGCTTATGGAGAAGATGGATACGCTTCACGAGACGATGCGAGACGGGAAAATCAAGGATCGCTGGACGCATGAATGGGACGTAATTCAGGTCAATGTTGGACTGCACGATTTGAAATACGTGGTCAATGGATCCAAGCTGGATAAGGAGAATGGCAAGCAAGTGGCATCGCTTTCCGAATACGAGCAAAACTTGCGGGGCATATTTGCCTATCTCAAGCGAGAGCATCAGGGCGCGAAAATCGTTTTCGCGTTAACTACTCCCGTTCCCGAAGGCGAGCGCGGTCGACACGCGGGTGATGCCAAACGCTACAACGAAGTCGCTTTAAAAGTCTTGAGAGAACATTCGGATATTGTGGTCAACGACTTGTATTCATTCACAGTTGGACACCACGAACAGTGGTGGACCAGACCGGGCAATGTGCATTTCAACTCGGAAGGCATACGAGCCCAGGGGGAAGCTGTAGCTTATAAGCTGAAGGAATTACTGAGGGATAGGTAGCATAGGCATCCTGCCTGTATGGGACGCAGACTGGAAGCTTGTTCTAACTTTTAAACGCCGCGCCACTCTCTCAAATTCTTTCATTGTCGAATTTCCTCCCACCTGCGTAAATTGGGGTATGATTAATCGTACGCCCCTTTCCTTGTTCTTTGCCCTCGTGTTTGCGGCGATTGGATTTTCCGCGGAAAAGCCGAATATCCTGTGGATTTTCGCTGAGGACACCTCTCCCTGGATGGGATGCTACGGCGATGAGGTCAATGCGGGCCATACGCCGCATATCGATTCGCTGGCCGCTCAAGGAACACTTTTCTCCCGGGCCTACGTTCCAGCGCCAGTTTGTTCGGCTTGCCGATCAGCAGTTATGATGGGACAGAATCAGATCCGATT
The DNA here is from genome assembly GCA_002474325.1 of Opitutales bacterium UBA7389. Taxonomy (GTDB): domain Bacteria; phylum Verrucomicrobiota; class Verrucomicrobiia; order Opitutales; family Opitutaceae; genus Pelagisphaera. The sequence continues at coordinate 6,056 of DKNL01000299.1, read as the reverse complement.
TGGGGCCCACGAACACCGATCCTCCAGAGGCCCCCGTAAGATCCAGTACCCTAGCAACTTAAAGCTACTGCCCCAAATTATGAAGGAAAGCGGGTATTATACCTTCAACCTTGGCAAGACTGACTACAATTTCATCTGGGATCAGAACGCGACTTATTCCATGGAGCAAAAGCAGCGGGAGCCAATCCCTTGGGATACGATCAAGGTAAATCAGCCATTCTACGGACAGATCCAGACGGCTGGAGGCAAAAACAATACTCGAAACTTTCCGGCCGATCGAAAGACCGATCCCGAATCCGTTACCGTGCCTGCGGACTACCCGCAGAACAGGCTCTATCGAGAAGTGGTGGCCGAGCACTACGACTCTATACGCAAAGATGATGATTTTATTGGTGGGGTCCTCGAGGGGCTCAAGCAATCTGGACTATGGGAGAATACTATCGTGGTCTATGTTTCAGATCACGGGGCCAACAATCTGGTACGCCACAAGCAAATGCCTACTGAAGGCGGACTTCACGTTCCCTTAGTCGTTCGCGGCCCCGATAAATATGTAACCAAAGGAAAAGTACGCGATGATTTGGTAGATATTCTGGATTTGTCGGCGACGACCCTCGCATGGGCTGGGATAGAAAAGCCCGATTGGTTTGAAGGGCAGGATTTGTTCGGTTCCGATTTCCAGTCGAGATCGTTTGTCGCTTCCGCCAAGGATCGGTTAGATCACACGATCGATCGAGTGCGTACCATTCGAACCGAGCGTTTTCGATACACGCGCAACTATAAACTCGATCGCATTCTGCTTCAACCGCAGTACCGAGACCACCAGCCTTATACGCAAATTTTGCATACGCTTTATGATTCGGGGAAGCTTTCACCGAAATTGGCTGAAATCTTTTTTGGGGAACGACGCCCCGAAGAATTGTACGATGTCCAAAGGGATCCTTACCAATTGAACAATCTCGTCGATGATCCGAGGTTTGCTGGCGTACTGGAGGAACATAGGACACTGTTGGATGGCTGGCTCAGTAAAGGCGATATGGGTGAAATCGAAGAGCCAGATGCGGAGATAGCATTCCAAAATGATGGCCCGGAGAAGTGGCGGAAAGTAAATCCTGAATACGAGCATCTGCGTGTAGATTCTGATGGCGATGGACTTTCGGACCAGTGGGAGAGCTATAACAATCGTGACGCCAACGATGGAAAACTGCTATTCACTTTCGATTGCGGCGGATGGCAGACTGAAGGATGGCAAGCTAATCCGGGACTTTCCAATATCGCCGGATTCAAAGGGTATCTCGATTTTCACCTTCCGGAAGGGAAGGGATCGCTTGTGCGAAGCAGTCTCGATGCTGACCTGGCCGACCAAGGAGGCTCGTTCGCTGTTGCCATGCGGGTTACCGAACCGACCTTGGTTTGGCTTTCGGTGAATCATGGAAATGGAGTGACGCGTCGACTGGCGGGACCGGTTACCGTGAATCCAACAGGAGACTTTGCCACAGTTTCTTTCACCTTGCCGGATTCGGGCTCGGCCAAAGCCTTACGACTCGACTTTGTCAGCGAACCAGGGACCTTTGTGGAAATTGACAACATGCAAGCACGTTGAGTGTAGTCCTTTAGATTTTGCAGAAGCGGCTTTATTCCGCGATATAATCTGGAAGCAAAGGTAGCACAGGCTTCCAGCCCGCACTTCTATTTGATTCTACAAAGTCGCTAGATGTTGGATACTTTGCTGTACGCTCTTGATGGGTTGGGGTGATTGATCTTGCTCCACGTGGCAATGGTCGACCCCGGCGGTGTTCGCCACGCGAATGATGGGTTCCCAATCGATAATGCCGTCACCGAGCTCCTGAAAAGCATCATTAGGCACTCTGCCGAACTCAGGGGTTTGCAGCCCTTTCTTTAAATCCTTCAGATGCAGTTGCGACACGCGGCCCTTAAGCTTGCGAATGAGTTTGACCGGATCTTCGGCGGCGACGGCAACCCAGAAGACGTCGACCTCGAACTTCATGTCTTCGGAAAACTCGTTCATTAAAATCTTGTAGCCTGATTGCTTGCCTTTGAGGGGCTGGAATTCAAAGGCGTGGTTGTGGTAGGAGAGTTGGATGCCAGCGCTCTTGGCTTTAACGGCTGCCTTATTGCAATTCTCTGCCAATCGCTTGTAGTCATCGAGAGTTCGGCGATTTCCCTCATGCACGTAGGGAACGACTAAATGAGAGAGTCCAACGTCCTTTGCTTCATCGAGGATTTTGCTGAAGGGGATCGTGCCTTCCTTGTCGGGATCTGTTACCGATTCCCAAGCGAAGTGGCTGGAGTTGACAGCCAACCCAAAGTCCTTGGCCGCTTTGATCATTTCTCCTGCGTTTGGAAATCCATAGGCCTCGACTTGTTTGTATCCCGCATCGGCGACCGCTTTCAAGGTACCTACCGTGTCTTCTTTTATCTGATTACGCAGCGTGTAGAGCTGAAGCCCGATCTCCTTGCGGTAGCTGTTATTTTTCCCAATGGCCATGGCTTGGAAGGCTGCTGATGAAGCAAGGGAAGAGGCAAGGGCGGTTCTAAGAAAATGACGTCGTTTCATATAGGGTAGTGATTGTAAGTAGGTGCGTTAAGTTGAAGGCTGATACCGTGCCAGGCAAGCTCTGACTTGTCGTCAACGCAATGGCTGAATGACGAAGCTAAGTTATTATCAGTTTGTATTTGGTAGCTTCGCCTGAAAATCTTGGGCTAGTTTTCTTCAACTATGAGCATCAAAAATAGTATCTCAATTGTAGCTTCGAGTATGAGTTTATTGCTCAATTTTTCGTTGTCCGCACAACCGCCGACCGTAACGCCCGTCCAGCAGGATGCGGAATGGGCGGTTAGTTGGTGGATGCCTCGGCATGAAGAAAAATTGGCGGAGGCGAAGGTTCGAGGCGACGACGTGGAACTGCTTTTTATTGGCGACTCGATCACTCATGGCTGGGACGAGGGACTATGGGCGGAAAATTTCGCCAAGTACGGAGCCTTCAACTTGGGTTTCAGTGGAGATAGAACGGAACACGTCCTTTGGCGCATCGATCACGGGGCCTTGGAAAACCTATCCCCGAAAGTTACGGTTATCATGATCGGAACTAACAATACGGGTCATGACGGGGGGCATCCGCCGGCTGAAACGGCCGAAGGGATCGAGACTATTATCGACGAGATCCAAGAACGTTTACCCGAAACGAAAATCATTCTCCACGCGATATTCCCGAGAGGAGCCACGGCTGATGATCGCATGCGAAAAGTAAACGAAGAAATCAATGAGATGCTGCCTGGGTTGGCTAAACGAAAGGGAGCGGAATTTCTGGATATCAACTATCTGTTTGTTGAAAACGATGGTACGTTGCCCAAGAACGTAATGCCGGACTTGTTGCATCCGAATAGAGCGGGATATCAATTGTGGGCAGCGGGATTGAGCCCTGTCTTGGAGCGGCATTTCGGAATGGGCGAATTATCGGAGCCAAAAGAGGTAATCGCTCTTTGGCCGAAAGGAGTGCCTGCTCCTCATGATCGCGCCTTAGTGGAAAAGAGTGAGGTTGGTCCGCGGAGAGGCCCGGGAACGGTCAATCGAATCTCAAACGTGGCGGAGCCTAGCATTAAATGGTATCCGGCTAAGGGTCGTCGGCCTCGTACAACGGTCCTCGTTTGCCCTGGCGGGGCCTACAATATTCTCGCTTGGGACTTGGAAGGGGAGGAAGTAGCTGAGTGGCTCAATTCCATAGGCGTTTCCGCTGCCGTACTCAAATACCGGGTACCCAAGAATCGGGAAGGGGCTTTGCAGGATGCACAGCGGGCCTTAGGTTTCTTGCGGAGCAAAGCCGACGATTGGAATTTGGATCCGGAACGGATTGGCGTGCTCGGCTTTTCTGCAGGCGGGCATCTTTCCGCCACCTTGAGCAATCATTGGAGGGAACGGAAATATCAAAGGGTCGATGGAGTGGATGATGTTTCTTGCCGGCCGGACTTTACGATTCTCGTATATCCAGCCTACATCGGCACGCCGGATTTTGAAACGGCAGACGACTTTTCTTTAGATGAAAAAGCGCCTCCAGCTTTCATCGTCCAGACCCAAGACGACACTCGGTATTTTCCCAGTGCGATTGCCTATAATAGCGAGTTGCTCAAAAGGGGTATCGAAGTGGAGTTGCATACGTTTCCGACTGGCGGGCATGGCTATGGCCTGCGCCCATCAGCGTATCCGGTTTCTGGATGGAAGGATCTTTGCCGCGATTGGCTGTTGAGGCGGTAGCAAAAGCGCGTTCGCAAAGGGCAGCGCAAGCTTCCATCCTGTGCTGCTTCATTCTCTTTTTGGAAATTTTCTTCACAGAATCGGCAGATCCAGTTTTCGCTTGGTCTCGCGCATAGAATTTATTCTCATGATTGCATGCCCTTACTCCGCGAATCTATTTCAATTTTGTTGAGCCTTATCGCATCCTCGCTCCTCTTGGGTGCCGATAAGCCCAACGTGGTATACGTCCTTGCCGACGATCTTGGCTATGGAGATCTGAGCTGTTTTAACAAGGAGTCGAAGATCAAGACGCCGTACTTGGACGAAATTGCATCCCAGGGGATGATGTTTACCGATGCCCATTCGGGTTCGGCGGTTTGCACGCCAACACGCTACGGAATTATAACCGGTCGCTATAGCTGGCGTTCTCGATTGAAGAATGGCGTTCTAGGGGGTTCGTCGTTACATCTGATAAACACGAATCGCTACACAGTGGCCGATCTGGCCAAGGATCAGGGCTACCATACCGCCATGATTGGGAAGTGGCATCTCGGGTGGGATTTCGATTTCGAAGAGGGCGAGCCCAGCAATACGTTCTTTCTTAATAGTGGAGAAGTGATCGACTACAAAAAGCGAGTCAAGAACGGGCCGGACGCGCTGGGCTTTGACTACTACTATGGACACTGTGGGTCTTTAGATATGGCGCCCTACGTGTACGTAGAAGATGGCGTAGTGACGGCCGTTCCGAACCGCATAACTATTAACGACGATTACAAAGGGTTCTGGCGGAAGGGCCCGACTGGGTCAGATTTCTATCATATCGATGTGACCCCTAACTTCGTGCGTCGATCGGTCGACTACATTGAAGAGCGAGCGAAGACTGGAAAGCCCTTTTTCCTCTACCTACCATTGCCCAGTCCGCACACGCCGATTTTGCCAATTGATGAGTTCGAAGGAAAAAGCGGCACCAATGAATACGGCGATTTCGTACAGCAGGTCGACTGGCACATGGGGCAGATTATGGAAGCTCTGGAGAGGAGCGGTGTTGCTGATAATACGCTCTTTATTTTTACGGCTGATAACGGTTGCTCGCCACGGGCTCAATTCGAGGAACTGGACGAAGTAGGGCACAAGCCAGGCGGGATTTTTCGAGGCAACAAAGCCGACATTTATGAGGCAGGCCATCGGGTTCCGTTTATCGCCCATTGGCCGAATGGCATCAAAGCGGGAAAAGAATCCGATGCTACGATCTGTCTAACGGACTTGCTAGCTACACTGGCGGATATACTCGATGCAAACTATCCAAATAATGCGGGCGAAGATAGCGTTAGTTTTCTCCAGGCTATGAAAGGGAAAGGTGGAGAAGTTCGTGAAGCTACCGTGCATCACTCTATCAATGGCTCCTTCGCCATTCGCAAAGGCGATTGGAAATTAGTTTTATGTCCTGGATCAGGTGGTTGGAGCGCTCCTAGGCCGGCTGAGGCCAAGAAAATGACTTTGCCCCCGATTCAACTCTTTAATCTCGCCGATGATCCATCGGAAACGAGTAACTTGTATTTGACTAATAAGGACAAAGTCAGGGGAATGTATCGCCTTTTAGAATCGTATGTAGACAATGGCCGGAGTACCCCTGGTCCGAAACTGTCCAATGAAGGCATTACCTCCATCGACCCAGATGGTTTCTCCAAATTGAAGCTAGAGTTGAAATTATAATTGAAATATAAAAACAGAATAGAAACCTGCGTTACTACTTCTATAAAGCGATTCCCGCAATCTACAGCGCCCAGCCTTCGCGGTAGGGCGGATT
>DKNL01000168.1 GCA_002474325.1 Opitutales bacterium UBA7389 | reverse complement strand
TTCAACATCTGCGAATCGCAGCGTTTCGAAATCGATAGCTTCCGGTTGAAGAGATCCAAGTTTGGCGGCGACGGATAGGGCGAGATTCTTGTTAGCTCGAGCTGCTCTGGCTTTTTCCGTGCCCAAGAAAAGCCGACTGATCGATGAGGGCTCTCTGTCTCTAAGCTGATCTTCAGGATAAAGATAAACAAGGCACTCGGTGGCTGCTCTAGTGAGGGCGACATAGATTAGCCGCAGGTGTTCAGCGTACTCTTCGTTCTCGGATTTAATGGTGGCGGAAGAGTCGCCTTGTGGATTGAGATCGATAACTAAAGAATCCGGGCTATTGCTGTCGTGATACAGAGCAAGTTCTTTGGACGGTTTTGTTCGTAAGCCGCTCAAGAATGGGCATATGACTATCGGAAACTGCAAACCCTTGCTTTTATGAATCGTGATGATTTGCGGTTTACCTTCGTCGGATCGCAATCGGGATTGCCAGTCCTCGCGATTGGATACGTTCTCTTCCCGCATGCTGTTGAGCCAATTCGACAAGTGGGAAGGCGAGGTAAGCCTGGAGATTGCCTCGCTTTGCAGCAATTCGCTTAGCTGACAGAGATCGGTGTAGAGCCGTTCTCCTTCCGGATTCTCTAAAAGGCGATTCTCCGCTCCGGTAAGAGCGAGAAACTTCTGAAACTGAGTGTCGAAGTCTGATGAATACCATTCGCTTGACCATTGATGGATGAAATCGAGAATCTTGTGGACTTCTTCAGATGCTCCTTCGTTGAGTAGGTCGTTCCAGGATTTCCCGCAGATCGGCGTTAGAAGAAGCGCTTTGACGATGGATTGTCGGGAAGGATGGGCTACGGCTCCCAGAAGTTGTAATACGATATCCACCGAATCCGTCTGGAAAACGCTTTTGTCGGAACGAATAATCGAATCTATGCCTTTCAAGGCTAATTCCCTGTGCAGAATGTCGGCTTCCTGATTTTTGGATACAAGGAAGGCTACCTTCCCAGGATCAAAGTTAGGTTCATTTTTGATTCGCTTGGCAAGCTGAGTGGCGCTTGCACGGGCGAGATCGGCAGCTAGGTTCGCTCGTGTTTTTGGCTCAGGTCGATTGAACTCGATTGCCAGGAATTGAAGCCTACGATCTGAATCGGGTGTCTTGGATGAATCAGAAGGGGAAAAACGGATACGATCGATGCCGAAACCATCGATCGATGACGAAAATATGGCGTTGACAGCGGAGATGAGATTTGGCGTAGAACGATAGTTCTTTGATAATTGAGTAAGCCGTTCGCCGCTATCGTCGGTAGCCTTGAAATAGGCGAAAATGTCTGCCCCGCGGAATCGGTAGATCGCCTGCTTGGGATCACCAATGTAGAACAGGAATTTCGATCCATCTCCAAATAGATGTTGAATGATCTCGTACTGGATGGGATCGGTATCCTGGAATTCATCAACGAGAGCGGCATCATATTGATTACTGATGAACTCGGCGAGGGAAGCGTCCGCGTCTGATCGCAGGGTCTTGTGCAATAAATGAATCAAGTCGTTGAACGAAATAATGTTTCGCCTCTCCTTTTCTTGGCTCAGTAACCGGAAAAGCCACTCGCGATATTCCCAGACAAGTCCGTCTATAGCGTTTCCAATCTGGGCCAAGAATAGATCGATGGCCATAGTGACTTTAGGTGGATCTAAATCTTTATGGGCCTTCTTGACCGCTTTGAGCCAGGAAGAGAGAGATAGGTCCTCGAGTAGTTTGAGGTCCTCAACAAGTGGGCAATTCCGATGAGCTAGAGAAGCTAGTTGGTTGCTTTCCGATGGCTCGCTCAGACGTTTGGCTAATCGGCTGTTGGCTTTCAGCAAGGGGATCAGCTCTACTGCACGGTCGAGAAGCGATTCAACGCCATTTTGAATATCGTCAAAAGCGGTCTCGAATAGCCCGTAATCGACTGTCTGCGGTTCTGGTCTAATGCGAGCGTATGGGTGAGAAGCGGATTCCTTGGCAACCGTTTTGAATTTCTTAGAGTAGCGAGGTGTAGAGTGGTATGCGAGAGTTAGTAGATGAGAGCGTTCCAGTATATGGATACGAATGAATTCATCCTTAAGCTGGGAAATCAATTCATCATCGATTGGCTCGAGAGCTGCATCGAAAGGAACTCCGGACTCTAACGAGAGGGTTTCCAAGCAGCGTTTGCAAAATCCGTGGATAGTGGCGATCGTAGCCTCATCGAAAAGCTGCAAACTATTATTCAGCCTTTGGCCGGCGACCAACGCTTCTATAGAGGACTGCTCTAAGATGTTTTGCAGAGACTCATCCGTGATATTCTGGCTTTCGATTTGTTCTAACGAATCCCTTAATAGATTACGGATTCGACTGTTTAGCTCTTCAGTTGCCGCCTGAGTAAAAGTGATAGCGAGTATCCGATCTATGGGGATATTTTCAGAGATGATGAGGCGAAGGATGATCTGGCATAGCGTATAAGTCTTGCCGGTGCCTGCACTGGCTTCGATTAGTGTTACCCCTTTACTTATGGCGATCATAGAGAGCCAAGGTATTCTGTGTAGGGTTGCCAGATTTTGAGCGCCAATTTTCCGTAATCCGAATTGAATGGGGGCGATTCGCCGAAGCAGGCTCGATCATACTGGGTCCAAGTGCTCCCGGAGCGAAGGACTTCCGAATCCTCTGCTTGCTCAAGGAGAGATTGGCTTTGCGAACAGAACGCCTCGATAAACGGTAGACCTTCTGTAGGAGATTGATTCTTGGACGCCTTGGTAAAGGCGTCCCAACTGGTTTGGGTTTTGAGCGGAATGGGCTGGGTTTGACCAGACCAAAAGGTATCCATGAGATCTTGGAGGAGGGCTGATGGATTGTCTGGAGGAGAGTAGGCTAGAGTGGATTCGCTTTCATCGAGCGAGTATACACGCGTTTCTACCGATCGCATAGAGTTGACTAGTAAATGGCGAATCCAGGTTTCAATTCGGGCTCTGCCATTTAATTTTCCGGGGACCAATATGTAGTTGAAGTCTTGATTCGCGTTAAGGCGAAGCTGTCCATGCAACCGATAAGTGCCTATCGCGAGATCGAAGTATTCGAAATAGCCGGGACGGATGGACTTGCTTGTCGCCCATAGGGAATCAATAAGCCTAGCTTGCTCACGAATGGAATCGAATGCGAAGTTGCCCAGGTGCCCGGGAGGAAGAAGCTTAAGCGCGGAAATCAAGGCAGGGCGGACGGAATCTATGGTGCGGCCGGATTGGATGGCCTCCGCGAAAAGCTTGCGAATTTGGTAACGGTCTAGCGGATCCTGTCTTATCCGGTCGGCTTCGAGCCAGAGTTCTTCACGTTCCACAAAGCGGCCTCCGGCAACAGATTGAATGAAGAATCTGGATGGATCTTTATAAAAGCGGATGAGCGAATCGATGGAGACGGTTCTTAGATCAGTCTCTTCGATTTGTAGCGCCCGTTTCTCGGAAGTTGTAGGTGAGAGACCCTGATCGCTGCTTCTGAGGTAGGATAGCGACTTTCGAGCTCTGGAATCGGAATAAGTGAAAAGGGTCGAATTCGAAAAGTAGTCTGGATCGTAAGATTGTCTTTTGTGCTTCACTACTCGAGAAGCATTTCGGGAGGCACACGAAGCCGTATCCAGATAGTCCATTAGTAGCGATACCACGTTGGAGGGCTCCTTGGGGTTCTCGTTTACCGGAGAGATGCCTTGGTAGCTGATGAACAGCCCGTCTCGTGCGGAAAGCAGGGTTTCTAGAAAGTGCTGCTTGTCTTCTTCTTTGGGATTGCGGTCGCCCCGACGGGGTTGGCTGACGAGAAGATCGAAAGGGAGTTGGTTTGGTCGGCGAGGGAATTGCTCATGGTTCATGCCAAGCAGACAAATCCGCTTGGCGGGAATGCTACGCATGGGCTTGAGCGAACAGCAAGTGACGCGACCCGATAAGAATCCCGTGGACGGATCGTTGCGTTCCAGGGCCTCTGAGACACTGGCAACCGCATCTCTTCCGTCGACAATCACTGAAGAAGATTCGGGTAGAGTGGATTGCAGCGTGGCGAGGGCCTCGAAATAGCGTAACGACTCGATTCGGTCTGTAGGGAAGAGCCGCTCGAAAAGGGAACTGAGCCTGCGGCGCCAGCCGGAAACGGTATCCGACGATCCTCCAAATCGGTAGACATCTTCTAGGAAATCGAGAAATTCAATAAAACGTCCGGCAGTCTGCACCGCCGCGCCTTCGACGTCAGGTAGAGGAGAAATCTTACCTTGAACGAGAATCGATTCATCGTTGAAGGCGATTCCCGCCGCCAGACGACTTCGAAGCTCTTTCCAAGTATTTCGGTCAGTGGCGAATGTGTTGAAGGAGGCTCGATGATCCGCATCCCATCCCCAGACCGTCTTGGACTCGCGTATCCAATTTTCGATTGTTTCTATTTCGCTTTCGTCGAAATCGAAAGCTTGATGTACTATTGGGGCTTTAAGGATATCGAGGATTTCCGTAACTGAGGCTCTAGCGGACACCAGTTTTAAAAGGCTTATTATGCCAGAGAGAAAGTTTGATTCCTTAGGTCCATAACGATCGGCAACGGAAAGGGGTATGTCCATGCCGGAGCTTTTACCCTGTTCAAATACGGATTGCAGATGGCTGGCGTAGGCTTGTATGTCGGGAGCCATTACTAGTATATCGCTAGCCTTCAGATCGGTGTCTTTAGCGAAGCAATCTACAAGGTAGTCCCAAAGACATTCCACTTCGCGCCTGGCGTTGGAACTGCTGTGTATTTGGATGGATCCGTCGTATGGTGAGAACCGGTACGATTGGGCTTTATCGGATTTGCGGTTTTCCAGGGTGAAGACATCGTAATGGAGACAGCCTAGCTGCGTCGACGGATCCGGTTGCTCGAATAGAGAGTCGTCGTGGATAGGGTCCTTGTCTAGAATGAGGTCCAAAAAAGCTTGTCCTTGTTTTCCAAGGACTGGCAGCAAGGGGTTCCCAATATCGAATAGTTCTCCAGGTAGGTCGGAGGAAAGTGAATCGTCTACGGAGGGATGTTTGCGCGATGCTCTAGCGATACTCTTTTTTGATTTCAGGTCGGCCCAATAGAGATCCGTGGGTTGTAGAAGGAAAATGTGTACCGGTCGTTCGTAGGATACCGCTTCTAGCAGGTCTAAATAGACGGGTGGAAGGGAGGACACTCCGAAAACAGAAATGCGGCCGGGCCAAAGGTCGATATCACCCTTCGATCGCTTATTAGGAGACCTTCTCAGGAGATCCCATAGGGCCGCGGTATGACGGTAGGGGGGTCTGTGTCCGTAAATTCGGCGACAGAGTCGCTGCCAAAGCTCGCCTTGCCAGTCTCTTTTACCGTCACGGGACTCCCAGGCTACGATTTTCTCTGGCCGGTAGAGCAAGTACTTGCCGTACAGACTCGCCAGTTTTGCGGCCAAACGCAAACGGTGCCCAGAACTGCGTCGGCTGTAGGAGCTAATGAGTGAGAATTCTGGTTCGGAATCGATCTGATAAAGCAGATCGTAGATATCCCACTGGGCACGGGCCTCCTCATAGTCTACGCAATCGGCAAACCTAGACTCGAAGCCAGCCGCGATCCTCTTGAAGAGGAGATTGGGGAAGGGGAACTCCCAGCCGAATGCGATGCCAGTGTTGCGAGCGATCTCAAATCTCAGCCACTTTGCCATGCCGGTGTTCAGCGTCATGACTGTTTCCTGATCAAGCGGTCCAGGCAAGGGTCGTTCTTGAGCTATAAGCGCCAGTTGCTTGGCAAGCAACTCGATGCGATTGGAGGTGTGCAAATAGAACTCCTTAACTCTCATGAAAACATGAGATGAGAGGGTAGGTGGCGTGGCTTGGCAACTGTGAATCTGAAGATCGAGGAGTTCGATTCAGTAGCAAGGTGCGTAAGCCCGCTTTCGCGGAAATAGAGGATCAAACTATCGCGGACTGTAGCACCTTGCTAATTATGTCGCATCGTGGCCTAGTCGAATTCTCTCGAGTTCGAAGACGGCTCCTGTTAGCTAGGCTGCGTTTGGTAAAGGATCAGCGAAAACAGGTGCTTGGGCACGCGGATTGCATCGTATACGCTTGCATCGAAGAATGAAGTCAAAATTGCCTAGAAGACTGCTGTAAATGAAGCTTTGCCTAGCAAGCGCTGACTGAGTTCAGTCTATGCCGAAGCTGCGTCCGACCCGCAGTCACCACCATATGCCGGGTTAGTTGAAAATATGGGTAGGGCTACTTGTCACGACGCAGTTGTTTGAAACCCCTAATCTCGTTCCCAAATTGTTACCTGGATTACGTTGTGATCGAAAGTCCGTCTCGTTTTTCGGATTAATTGGTCTACGTCGATAGGCTCCGCGATTCGTTTGAAATTCGGCGATAGCAGGTTTTGCAATGCATCGAGGGTAGTGTTGTTTTCACCATCCACCTTGAAACCGCCAACCCATTGATCTCGATTCGTTTTGGACTGCTCCCAAGCGTAGCTAGAAGCAATGATCAAAAGCCCGTTCGAATTTATTCGGCTGTGGATGCCTTCCAAAAATTTCCTCGGGTTGTAGGCGTTTTCCAAAGTCGAATCCACCAGTATGAGATCGTATCCGGAAAATAGATCTTTCATATTGGATATGTCGGCTTGCATAAACTCGACTTTATTTCGAGCTCCGTCGAGGCCAAGATCACGGAGATTCTTTTGATGGAAAGAAACGATTTCCCCTTCTTCGGGCAGAAGGTACTGGGTATAGCCCTTGTCTTTGAGCTCTACACCGATGCGGATCATGCGAGCGGTGAAATCGATGCCTGTGACATTTTGGAACTCTACCGCTAGTTCGAATGCGGATCGTCCGGTTTTGCACCCTACATTGAGTGCTTTGCCCTTATGTTTCCCATGTGCATAGTTGAGGGCGATTTGGGCCAACTTCTCTGGATAGTTATCTACTCCGAAATAGTCTTCTCCGTAGTGAAGTTCGCAATACGGTATGACTTCTGGATCGGTTTCGTAGGTGTCGTCTGGAATCTCGACCGCGGCTTCGGAAGTGATATAGCGAAATCCGGCGTGTTGATAGAAGTGGCGCCTAAATGCAAAGCGCGAGGCTCTGAGAATCTCATTGCCCGTTGAGATCCAGGAACCTCCCTTGATTAGATTATGCTTGGTGTCGAAAGTCGGAGTGGAGAAATCGTCGTAGAGCGGATGCACCTCGAATCCGGGGAAACCGCGGATGGGCGTTTCCGTGTGCTGCCATACGTTTCCAAGAATATCGTAAAAGCCGTGCCCGAATGGGTAGCGATCCACTGGCACGGAGGAAGCGGCATCTTCCAAATTCAAATTACCCGGAGTTTTCTCCCAACCGAGAGCGTCTGGCGTTTCCGTGTAGTCAAGAAGACGATACCACTCCTCTTCGGTCGGAAGGCGCACGGGCTCTCCAGTCTTCGAACTTTTCCAATTGCAAAAGGCTTTGGCTTCCAGGTAGTTCGTTTCCGCAGGCCACGCCCATGGCATGCCGATTTCCTTAAGCATGGTTCGGAACAGATAAGATCCGTCTTCAGAGCGTATCCAAAAAAGAGGATATTTAGCTTTCTTGTACTGGACCCAGCTCCATCCTTCCGGAGTCCAGTAGCTCTTGGTTTGGTACCCACCGTCTTCGATGAACTCGAGAAACTCCCGATTTGAGACAAGGTATTTGGAAGCGTTGAAATCGGCCACATCGGATGTGTAGTTGCCATACTCGTTATCCCAACCGTAGAGGCCGTCATTTTGGGATTTGCCCTGCTGGACTGAGCCTCCTGGTACAGATATTAGCTCGTTCGCGGGGGGAACACTTTCGAGTTCTTCGCAAATCGACCAAGCTGGATGCTTCTGGTCGAGTAGATCGGTAGGCAGTTGCCTGATGAGTACCGAACTAGTTTCCAAATGGATGCGTTCATGTTCAATCCCCATCATGATGACCCAATAGAGACTGTTCCAGTCGACGGGCAACGTTAGGGGTGTGTCATCTATGAGTTGCTCTATGGCGGCCCGAACCTGATTACGGTATTCCGTTACCTCTTCAACTTTCGGCCAATCGTAGTGGGCCTCGTTCAAATCGTCCCAAGACATCTCGTCGACTCCGATCGCAAATTGGGATTCAAATTTTGGGTTGATGCGTTGCGACAGAAATTTTCCGAGCACGAGCTTGTTCGTGAAAAATGTGGCAGTATGACCGTAGTAGAAAATGAGCGGATGTCGGAGCGGATCGGCTCTTCGGTAATAGGCATCGTGTACTAGGAGCGTCTCGAAAAGTGTTTCGTAAGCATCAAAGGTTTCATTAAAATAACGGCGGATCTCTTCCCGTTTTGTATTGGGATCACCTTGGTTTAATCTTACGGTAAGCGGAGTGGGCAGTTCTTTGGTGGCCGTATTGTCCATAACTCTGATTTCGCGTGTTACTGGGTTTTGGTTCTTTCCTAAGTCTGATTTTGTAAAAATATATTAAATTTTTATAAGTATAAGGCGATGAAATTCATAAACTCGCAGGTTGCCATGGCGATCAAGTAAACAGGTGTAACCTGACCTAAGAGCGTAGCGTTAAAAATGCAGCAGGTGATGCGATTAGTTACGAAACAGAG
>DKNL01000023.1:2556-22129 GCA_002474325.1 Opitutales bacterium UBA7389 | reverse complement strand
TAGTAACCAACTAATGGAGTCGATAACATAGGGAATTCTTAGCACCGCGAAGGTTGGCGTGAGCGAATTATCGACGGAGCCGAATCAGCGGGAATCTCGGTGACATTTATATTGGCGGTGAAAGACCATTCCGTCAGCGATTCGGCCGGGGATTTATTGAGCCCGTCCTGTCAAGGGTTGTGACTTGATCACGAGTCGTCGAAAGTAAACGCGATCCGCACGAGAACGCTAATTTAGAAGTGTGACACCGCGGTGGTTCGATTCGGAGATCAATATGAGCAGTGGAGTGCCGCATTCGATCCGGGTCAATGCGCGGCTCTTGGGAAGCCATAAATAACCTTGCACGACGAGTCTATAGTACACGCCCTGAAAGAGGTGAACGGGGCGGCCATGGTTTAGGCTCAGAATCCGGAGCAAGTGGTCGAAATCCTCGCTTATGTGATTGGGAAAAATTAGCCGGCCCTCATCAAAGGGGCCAATATTGGTATTGCGGTTGGATCTTTTTGGGGTTTGACGGCAAGCGTTCCTACATCTAGCTTATTATCTTAATATGGTCGATCTGAAACTATTCAATGTGAGTCCAGGATATAGGAATCGATTAGTTTCGAATGTACTTGTATCCACTTTTTTGTGGGTTTTAACTGGGTGCGAGACGACTAGTACGGGAGTTGTGGAAGTAACGGGTAAGGTTAGGCCCGCCCTGACCGAATGGGACGTGGATGTCTACCAAGACCCGAAAGGCTTGCTCCCGTGGGTGCCGGACATGGATATCCCGGTCCGCTATGAAGTGATAGCCAAGCTAGAGTCTAATGGAACCTCAGGTTTCACACCTGGAGCAGTCGACGATAAAACAACCCAGATTGTCACCGATCTTAAAAAACAGGCGGCGAAGCTGGGAGCGAACGCGATCGTTATTCGCGAGGTAAAAATATTCGAGGATATTGTAGAGCGCCAGACGAGTGGATACGAGAATGTCCGTTTTCCTGATGGATCCATTCGTCGGGTAGAAGTGCCCCCCCAAACTTACTATGAGAGGGTGATGAAAGTGAATGTCGCGGCGGATTCCGTGTATCTTGATTGGGAAAATGTATGGGCCCCAGCGGGTCAAATAGGTAACGATACAGTGACTTCGCCCTAGATTGCACCTAGCCTAAGGCGTGGTCTTTAACTAGTTTCTCGGTAAGTTCCGCTCCGAAACCAGGCTCGTCCGATGGGTAGTAAAATCCGTTTTCGAAGCGGGAGCTCATAGCGTTCATGAGATCCGTTCCATCGTCGGTCGTGCCGAAACTCTCTGCCCATTCACATTGGTCGGAGGAGAGGCAAAGCGGCATGCCGTAAAGGCTGCCGCCGCGGTGCGGTGTAAATTCCAGGCCATAGGCGGCTGCCATGGCGGCAATCTTTCGTAAGGAAGTCACCCCTCCGCACCAGCTGACATCAGGTTGTAGCACATCTGCTGCTTTGTTGCGGATCAATTCGGCAAAGCCAAAGCGCGTGTATTCATGCTCGCCACTGGCAATGCGAGTACTATCGATTTCCCGCACGAGGCGCTCATAGCCAAGGATGTTATCAGGTGACAGAGGCTCCTCAATCCAGTAAATGTTTAAGTCTTCCAGACGGCGAGCCATGTCTATGGTATATTCAACGTCGTTCCAGCGAGCGATACATTCGATCATAATAGAGATATCGGGACCGACTTGCTCTCGGGCATTCTCGAGCATCTTTACCGTTCTCCGTTTTCCTTCTTCCCCTTCAAACAGACCGTCCCTAACAACAACTTTGAAATGCTGTATTCCCAATTCGAGCCCTCGCTGGATAGTTTCTGGACCTCCTGTATTGTAGACAGGAATACGTGCTTTCGTTGTCCCGCCGAGAAGCTGGTAAACGGGTTGACCGGAGCGCTTGCCGAAGATGTCCCATAGAGCATTGTCCACGCCGCTCAGCGCCATAACAAAGACCCCTCTTCTTCCGTAAAAATTGGAAGACGTATACATTTGATCCCAAAGCATCTCTATATTGAGCGGGTTGACGCCGATCAGCAGGTTCTTGAGATGCCCCTCTATGATTTGGCAAGCGACCGCGCCTCCTGCGCCCATACCAAAACCCGTTATCCCCTGATTGGTTTTGATGACGACTACGATAGCACTCGCGAGTTGGGCATAGGGTCCAGTATAGCGCCAGCGTCTTGGATCGAAGTCGGATTCGAATTCCGGAAGTTTTCCCTGATCGGACCGTTCCCACAGCTTTACGGGATAGGCATCTACGGAAGTAATCTTCAGTTTCTCCGTATCGCTGTTGGCGAATACCATTGGAGCAATCTTGAATGCGGAAGCGGCACTTGCGGCTATCAATCCATTAAGGAAGCGTCTTCGGGGTATCATATTTTCCAGTTTTGATCTAAGCACCCATGATGGCAAGCTTGGGGTGGGCTACCTCGATCCGTTTCTAGACTGGCAACTCGCTGTAACGTTTACGGACATGGTAAACGGCTGCGAATTTTTGGGCTTTGCTAGGATCGGTTAATGGAAAAGAGCCTGATATAATCTGCGGTTTTGAAATTCTAGCCGTGCGTACGGGATGATTCTGTTTAAGCTCCTCGCAATAGTCGTTAAAAGTGGAATAGCCTATTTCTCGGAGCTGGGATTTATTCACGATTTGGAGTAGGCCCGCGGAACCTCCAGCTACACGAGTTCCCAGTTCGTGTCCAATTCTGCCCATCGTATATCGAGGATTGATTTCCGACAAGGGTTTCAGACGGAGCGAACCTTCGGGCTCTTGATAAATGAACGCATCGATACTGAGCGGCCCCGTGTATTTGCTCTTATCGAGTATTGAGCGTAGCCAGGGAACTAGCTTCTCTTCATACCAGCGATAGACGCGAGGCTTGCCGCGATCATCGGATAGGAGCAATCGGTTCAGGGCTTCATTTTGGATTGAACCGAAACCGCTGCTAAGAACGCCTTTAAATTGTCCGCGGGCATTGTTGAAAAGGCGAGTGAAGGCCTGTAGCTCTACGGATTCATCATTAACGTTAAAGTGAACCGAAAAATCGAATACAATTTTAAGCCAAGGTTCGACTAGTACGATGTCCTGCCTTAGCCAGATATTCTCGAGCCATTGAGACATAGATTCCGAGATCGCTTCTTTTTCCATCAGGCAACGATTTCCGCGACCAGCCGCACCAAAGGGAGCTTTGCAGACGATATTGTGATAGCCTTTTTCGCCCAACTCCCCGCGAGCACGGTCAAGCTCACAGAGATTCGATACAGGTCTACCCAGAGTGCTGCTTGGAGCGATCCAATTTCCACTGGATTTCTTAAAAAGCGTTTCCGCCTGTTCCGTTGCCCATAACTTAGAATGAAGTAATCGGATATCTGAATTCCATAATTCTGATGCTATAGGGGTGCGAGTCACGCAAGGAAACATGTCGGAGAAGAGCCCAACAGTATCTGGCGTCCAGGCCCAGGGGCGAATTCCTCCAATCTTTCTTTTGATGGAGGGAATTCCGGCTGGTGAAGACTGGGTTACCAATTCGGGTAGAGGGAAGCTCAAGTCTTGAATACTCCTTAGGAATACTCTGCTTGGCCTCTGCGGAAGGACAAGGATATCGTCTTTGCGGGACAGATACGCTAGCAGGAAAGCTAGGTCTTGCTGGAGAGTCGGGTTTGAGTTTTCGATTGGTTTAGCGGAGTTCTGGGAGGCGTATCCCTCAGCGTCGGGATTGAACCAGCGGACAATCGGCGTACGCCCGCGGGACTGCTGATAGACTTGCAGGTCTTCGATAAAAGCTCTGTTGAGGCCCGCAGCTTTTCTGCCGGCAGCATTGTAAATATTTCCCTTGGCCCGAGAGGGAGACAGAGGGAAAATCAATTTTTCTTTAAAGGCTTCCCAATCTGATTTTCCTGACTGCTTCCAGCGCCGAAACCATCTCAGCCCGAAACCAACATGCTGAATCTCGTCCTGATAGATCCGCTCGAGGATGTCTGCGGTGCTCTGGTCGCCAACTTCCGCAAAGATCTTACCGTATTCGCGGGAATAGTCCAGGTTGGCCTGTTCGAAGGTCAAAGAAAGTCGAGTCACGTAGTCCAAGGGATCCTCCATTGAGGACACGCTTTTCCAAAAGTAACCGCTCAAAGGCAGTTCGCCGAATTCGATCCCACATTGCTTCATGCGGTGCATGTAGATTCGCGTGTGAATCTGCTCCTCTTTGAGCGTATTTAGTAGTCCGGCACGAAAACTTTTAGGAGCATCGGGAAACTTTAGCAACGCCAAGGACATGAGCTCGGTAGCAAGGAGCTCATGATTAGCAAAAAAATGGAGGAGCCGCCCACGCTCTCGCACATCTATCAGTTTAGATGCCCTTGGGTGGTCTACGCGCTTGTTATCGTCGCGTAGCGACAAACGCTTAGGTCGGGACAAGGAACGAGGCGTTTTGATAGGATCACCGCGATTGGTGTCGACAATTTCCTCACACGGATAGTCGAGCTTGTCCTCGATGGTAGTACCGAAAAGAACGCGTTTCGCGAATTCCTGCAATTGTATCGCCATAGAGTCTTTGCTCTTCGTCGCGATTTTAGCCCCACTAAGTCCGTGTTAGCAGCTCTGCCTCTTCTTCCTCGTCCTCCTCCTCGAACTTGTGGGGATCGATATTGTAGAGCTTGAAAATAAGCTGCTTAATATCGTTTGTGATCAAAACGAGTACCGGGATTAAAAGCAAAGTAATCGCTGTTGCGAAGATGATCCCCCAGCCAAGAGAAATGGCCATAGGAATGAGGAATGATGAAGACGGCTGCGGGTCGAACATCAAAGGAAAGAGCCCGAAGAACGTCGTTAGTGAGGTAAGTAGAATCGGGCGGAATCGACGAACGCCTGCCAAGCGAACCGCTTCGTCAAGAGACATACCTTCCCGAACGCGGGCATTCATGAAGTGCACCATGATCAGGCTGTCATTCACCACGACGCCAGACAAAGCCATCATTCCAAAAATAGAGGATTGGTATAGCAGCGGAGAGCCTCCGTTCCAATTGAATAGCAAAGCCATAAGCCAGTGGCCGATTATGGCCCCAACAACCCCGAAGGGAATGGCTGACATGACGATAAGTGGTTGAAAGTAGCTTCTGAATGGAATGGCCAGAAGAGTATAGATGACGGCCAGAACGAAATAGATACCGATTGTCATTTCCCGAGTATTGTCACGAGCCTCCGCGGCCCGGCCGCTGACATCGAATTCCATACCTGGATACTTAGTGGCGATCATTTCCGGGAGATAGTTCTCCAGGATATCAAGCTCGATTGACTCGACGTCGACCTCGTTTGTATCCGCGTCCGCAGTAACTTGGATGATCCGCTTACGATCGATTCGCCGAATGGAGGGTATGCTCTTGCCGGGGACGACCTCGGCTACGGTCTCAAAGGGTACTTCGTTTCCGTCGCCCGTGCGGATCATCATGCTTTTCAATGAAGCTAACGATCGCCGGTCCTCTCGAGGATAGCGAACCATCACCCTAATTTCATCGCGATCGCGCTGGAGGCGCTGGGCCTCAACCCCGAAGAACGCAGCCCGAATTTGTTGAGCCAAGTTGGCGGCAGTTACACCCAGAAATTCGGCTTCAGGGTTGAGATCGAGCTGAAGCTCGTCGTTAGCGTTTTCGTAGGAATCGGCTATGTCATAGAGCCCATCAAAGCCTTCGAGGTGTCGTTGCAATTCAGCAGAGGCGTCTCGCAGAGTTTCAATATTCGGATGAATGAGTTCGAAGGTCATGGCTCCTCCGGAACCGCCGCGTTCGAATGAGAAACTCAGTTGCTCGGCCTCCGGGATTGGGGGAACGCGTTTGCGGAGTTCCGTAGCCAGCTGTTGGCTGCTATAATTGGCAGTAGCTGTATCCGATGGAGCGATCTCGATGACGACCTCGCCTATTTCGTCTAAACCGGATTCCATGGTTAGGAAGGGAATCGTGCTCCCGAAGGGTTGGCTACCGGTTGTGGCGAATATGTCCCGGATTACTTCTTCACCGTAACGGCTATTAATCTCGTCTTTGAGATTGAGGGCCATCGTTTCGATCATGCTAACCTTTTCGAATGTAGTCTCGAAGGTCGTACCGGCTGGCATGCGCAGCGATACCGTCGTGGTATCACGGGGAACGCTGGGGCGCTGTCGATAGCCAATGCGTTCTCCGACTACGAGGCCGAGGAAAAGGAGAAGTAAGAAGACAAAGGCCGATATGGAAATGTAGCGATTAATCAGAGCCCAGTTTAGGAATGGGCGGTAGAATTTCATTATACCGGTCTGCAAGCCATCGGCGAAAAACCGTTGGAACCGGGTTAAAGGATTTCGAGAAGACTCCTTGTCGCCCAAGTGTCCGCAGTGCTTCAAGTGGGCCGGTAGAATTAGCTTCGACTCGATCAACGAAAAGAGAAGTACGGGGAGGACGACTAAGGGGATATTGGAAAAGAATGCTCCGAAGCGTCCGGACATTAGCGAAAGTGGGTAGAAGGCCACCATCGTAGTGATGATGCCGAAAAAGACTGGGGTCGCCACCTCCTGGGTTCCTTTGATGGCCGCCGACAGCGGTTTATGCCCTCGCTGCATGTGTTGGAATACATTTTCTCCCGTGATGATCGCGTCATCGACCACGATGCCCAGCGTGATGATGAACGCCAGTAGGACGACGACGTTAATGGTTACACCAAGAAGCGGTAGAAGGATAAATGATCCCGAAAAAGCGATGGGTATGCCCCATGCCACCCAAAATGCTAGAGCGGGACGAAGAAAAAGGGCCAACACTCCCAGCACCAGAAAAAAGCCGGCTATAGCTCCCTTGGTCAGTGTAGTTAGCCGCGTTTTAACCCTCTCTGAGCTATCACCCCAGTAGCTGAGGGTGACACCTTTGGGCAGCAAAGGCTGCTTGGCCTCAACGAAATTCTTCACCGTTTCCCCAACTGCCAATATGCTTTGGGTTCCGGTCCTGAATATATCTATGGCGATGGCCCTCGATCCATTGTGTTTGGCGATTATGGGAGTTTCGTCGAAGCCATCGATGACGGTGGCGACCTGGCCCACCTTTATTTTGCTTCCATCGTCCTGGACTATTAGTGTGATCCCAGCGAAGTCGTCGTAATTGTAGGCTTGTTGATCTGTGCGCAGCAAAATCCGTCCAGCATCAGTCTTTATGCTCCCAGCAGAGAGCTCGATCGATGACCTTCGGATGGCTTGAGTGACTTGTCCGAAAGATAGACCGAATTTCTTTAGATTTTCTTCGGATATCTCGATGGCGATTTCGTAGGGGCGGACGGCCTTTAAATTGGCGATCGAGATTTGAGGCATGTTGGAAATCTCATCGCGGATCTGTTCGCCCAAATGTTTCAAATCCATCTCGGTCATGTTGCCCGACAAGACCATGGTAATCACTCGTTCAGTGCTGCCGCGCAGACTGATTTGCGGCCTTTCGGCCTCGGGCGGGAAAGTTTGGATCGTGGAAACCCGATTTGTGACCTCGTTGAGCTTCTCGTTCAAATCATAGCCTTCCTCGAAGTCCAGGACGACGCGCCCTTGGCTCGAAGTCGCTAGGGCGTCCATCTCTTCGATGCCTTCGATGTCGTACAGAACCTCCTCGACTCGAGTTAGAATCGCTTGCTCAATCTCGGTGGGTGTCGATCCTCGGTAAGCGACCGTGACCGTAACCGTCCTGTCGGGAACCTCTGGGAAATCCCTTACCGTTATACGTTCGGATATAGACCAGATGCCCCCTCCCAGAATAGCCACCATCAGCAGGTTGGCAGCAACTCCATTTTTAGTGAACCAGGCTATAGACTTATACATTTCACGTGGGAGCTCTAAATGGCTTAGTTTTGTTTAACGAAACCGATTGCGTGATCAATTAAAAAGGGAAGAGAGGGCAAACCCCTCATCAGCAATAGCTTTGCAGAAATATGGATAAGAAGCAGCATTCCTCCGCATTTATGGTCTACCGGGTGCTTACTCATAGTAACGGCATCTGGAAGGGCGCATTATCCCGCTCCGACCATTAGATTGGCCGGCTTGAAACCCACCAGTAATAAAGGTATCCAAAAAAATGATACTATTCGATGCCGATAGGGGTTGTCCTTCAGGTGTGGTGCCGAACAAAGATAGGCCATTGACGCCGTTGGAAAGGAGGTCGGATCCGAAACGGATGGTTCGTCCGGGATCCGGTTGTCTCGATTCGTCAAAGGGAGTTATCATATGGACAACGAGACCGGGAAAAGGCGCTTTCATAGCAAGGCAATATGAATTCGGAAAACATCGTATTTAAACAGTTTAAGTCATTTCGTTAGTCGTCAAGGTATACCGTTAACGGGTATTCGGTTTGACTCTGATTTCTTCGTCATTGAGAAATAGAGTTATGGCTTCGATGGATACAAATGAAAGCGGAATGGCTAAGGGTCTATCGCGATATGGTGATAGCCAGTTTTCCCAGTATCTACGGAATGCGTTCCTGCGTAGCTTGGGGTTCACTCGATCAGCCACCGATAATTCTGTGGTAGGGATCACGAATACCTTTAGCGATTACAATGCTTGTCATCGAGCCATCCCCGATCTCATCCAGGCTGTCAAACGGGGCGTATTGATGGCAGGAGGATTGCCCATGGAGTTTCCTGTCATATCGTTGCATGAAGCTTTCAGTTATCCCAGCAGCATGCTCTTGCGCAATCAGATGGCAATGGATGTCGAGGAAATGATCAAAGCCCAGGCCATGGACGCCGTGGTGTTAATTGGCGGGTGCGATAAAACGGTGCCGGCTTTGCTAATGGGAGCCATCAGCGCGAATCTGCCTTCCATCCTGCTAACAACTGGGCCGGCCATAACTGGTAGCTTTCAAGGAGAGCGTGTCGGAGCCTGTACGGATTGCCGCCGTTTTTGGGCAGATTATCGAGCCGATCGGAGAACGAAAACAGAAGTGGAAGAAGCTAATGAACAGCTAGTCGCATCCGCTGGGACTTGCAGTGTGATGGGAACGGCAAGCACGATGGCCTGCATGTCAGAAGCTATGGGGATTATGTTGCCGGGTGGGGCTTCAGCTCTATCTGTATCGTCAGAGCGCCTGCGATTGGCAGAAGAGACGGGGCGGCGAGCGGTCGCACTGATTCAAGAGAGTCTGAAGCCTACGGACTTATTGAGCGAAGCTTCCATTCGCAATGCGGCTCGCATGCTTCAGGCAACAGGAGGATCGACCAATGGAGTTATCCACTTGGCGGCGATCGCCGGTCGGTTAGGGTTGAGGTTGGATTTACGCGGGCTCAATGCGTTAGGGAAAGACGTTCCTATGATCGCTGATGTCAAACCTTCCGGACAATTTTACATGGAGGATTTTCATAAGGCAGGGGGCGTATCGAGAATCTTGAAACAGCTTCATGATCGTTTCGAGCTCGATTGTATAACCGTGACGGGAAAAACGCTGAAGGAAACGATCGATAACCAAAAGCTCGGATTTCCCCAAAATGCGATTAGGGATCCAGACGATCCAATTTATCCGAGCAATGCCATAACTGCCGTATTCGGAAATCTGGCTCCGGAAGGAGCTGTCATAAAACGATCGTCTGCGACAGAATCTTTCCTGGTTCATAGAGGAAAGGCAGTCGTCTTCGATTCCCTTAACGATCTGTCGGAACGTATCGACTCGGATGAATTGGATGTGAGCCCCAACGATATTCTCATCCTCCGACATGCGGGGCCCATTGGGGCGCCAGGAATGCCAGAGGCTGGTTTCATTCCTATTCCTAAAAAACTGGCTCGCGATGGAGTCAGAGATATGGTTCGGATGTCTGATGCTCGCATGAGTGGAACGGCCTTTGGCACTACGGTGCTTCATATTTCTCCGGAGAGTGCTGCTGGAGGCCCGTTATCTTTGGTGGAGGATGGAGACATTATTGAGCTCAATGTACCTGAGCAGCGAATACAGTTACTGGTGGAGGAAGGCGAATTGAAGGAAAGGGCTGTCAGGGCAGAGAAAGAGAGTTCGAATAGTCAACTTTCCGGCCGCGGCTACATTCGCATGTATGTCGAAAATGTAACCCAGGCCCACGAAGGTTGCGATTTCAGATTTCTGGTGCCAAAGCGGAATAAGTAGTCCCTCAAGGCATTCTTGATTGAAGTACAAAAAAGCAATGTACCGAGATGGTGCTGAAACTCGAAATACTTCGGTTGTACAGTGAACTCGATCACGTGATGAATTTCACTGTACGACCGTAGAGATAGGCTGAAGCAACTGGGCGCTGGCCAAAGGGTGACAAATTTGCGATGTTCGGAAATTAAGCTCATTTGTGGAGAAAATATTGCTTTAGGCTACTTTTCTTAGGCACTCAGAGCGGTAGTGTCCGAATCTTGAAATCCTGGAACGTACCTTTTATTGATCGTCCCGACCCACCTTAATCTACTTTGGTTGGTTCGGCCCATTCCCTAGCCGATGGCACATTGCTCATGCTCGAGGGGAGGGTGGCCACCCAGGATTTGTGAAGCTGGTCCAGTTCGGCCAGGATTTCGGGGCTCTGGCTGGCGAAGTTGATAGATTCGGAGGGGTCGGTTATAAGGTTTCTCAAAAAGACTCCTTGCTCGAGTTCGACCTTTTCCACCGGGGCGGCTCCAGGACCGTGTACCGTATGCGATTTCCAAGGACCTTTTCTGATGGACCATTCGTCTGCCGTTTTCCAATACAGAATCTCATGTTGCCGATTAGGCTCGGACCCATTTAAGAGAGGCAAAAGATCGATGCCATCGGTGAACTCGGGAACGGCTTCTCCGGCAGCTGAAAGCATGGTGGGCAAGAGATCGAAGGCGCTGACCACATTGTCGAGGATCTCATTTTCCAGTAGGGTGCCCGGCTGGCTGACGATCATGGGAACGCGTGTGCCGCCTTCATAGAGAGTGAACTTGCTTCCTCGCAACGGCGTATTTTCAGCGTATATTGGCCGGGAGCCACCATTGTCTCCCATATAGATGATCATGGTGTTTTCGCGGATACCAAGCTCATCTACGTGATCAACGAGACGACCAATCTCCTCATCCATATAGTGAAGCTGTCCGAGATAGTGGGCTCGCCCGTCTGGATTATTGGGGCGGCGAGATCGATAGTACCAATCGAGATAGGGCTCTTTAGATGGATCCCAATCCCCATAATCACACAGTCCGTGCTTATCTAGATATTCTTTAGGCAATTGGTGAGTGAAATTATGTACCGCATTAAAAGATAAATATAAAAAGAAAGGATCATCGCTGTGTTCGCTTATGAATTCGCGGGCCTTTGATCCGAAGATCTCCGTACTCATACCCTCCATGTCTACTTCTTCTTTACCGTCGCTAAACGGGCCCATTCCCCAGGAATTGCTGGGCTCAGGGTTCTTGTCACGGGATGCATCGAAAGCGTCGATGGCCGCTTGATTGTGTATTAGATAGTGAATACGAGCGTTCTCGGATCCGAAGAAAGTCTCGAAACCGTGCTCGAGCGGAAAATTTCGGGTGCCAGGACCGTTGGGCGAACCGTAGTGGACTTTGCCAAAATAGCCATTCGTGTAACCAGCCTTCTTTAGAAGCTCGGCCAAAGTTGGGTGGTCCCATTCTGATATGCCTGGCCCGCCATACCACTGCATGCCGAATCTCTGCTGGTAGGCTCCCGTGATGATTGCGCACCTGGAAGTATTGCAAATTGGAGAGGAAGCGTATGCATGAGTGAAACGGGCCCCTTGTGCAGCCAAACGATCTAGGTTTGGGGTGGAAACATCGTTGAGAACACCCATGACGGAAAGATCGGCATATCCATGATCGTCCGATATAATGAGGATGATGTTCGGTTTTGCTGAGGTCGTATTCGCCGCGAGGGACCCCGCTCTTGAGCAGCCTTGCAGGGTCAGCAGAGTCATGGGCAAGACAATGGCAAGGTTGATCTTGAGAAGCATAAGGTGAAAGATTGAAGAGCGAGAAGTGAAGAGTGAAGTCTATTTGGACATCGTTTTCCGGTGGAAACCAGATCGCTGAACCCCCTTAATCATAATTCATCAAAGGTTACAGGAGCGGATTTATCCCGCGATTCTAAAAATTTGTTAGCCCCTGGCAATCGCGGGATAAACCCGCTCCTACATTCGATTACAGCTAACTACTTATATGCTCAGCAAAATTCTAGATTTACCGATATTCTCCCTAACTGAATTAATGGTGAAAAAAGGAGAAGCAATGTTTGAATATTAAGGACTTAGAACAAAAATTTGGATACGCTTGTTAACTTCCTCGGCAGTGTAGATGGCTCCAAGTTGGCTGCTTTAATGTCAACGGGTCAGACAAGTTCGTGTTATGGTGTTGAGAGGGTATGCACTATAAGTTGGATTCGAATACTGGACTACTGATCCTCTCTCCTGATCATTTTTTCCACTAAAAACGTTAAGGTTGTCGAAATTAGTGGCGCGTGGTTTTGTGGGTACGTTTCGTCGAGTTGAGTGTCTTGCAGTTCTTGCCTGTCGCGGGTTCCGAATTTCGGCCTCAGACATTCTCTTATTCTCGTCGAGGATCGATATTCCGGATTTACGGTGCGCCGAAGGTTTTCTTCATCGCCTCTTCAATCGTCATAGGATTGTCCTCCGCTATTCTACCAGGCCCCAAATTATATTGGACGTTGGATGGATTAATGGGGGCGACTTCCCCCACGGTGGCGAGTTCGGCTTCCATGAGAGCTTGAAGGCGCGCTACGACTTCCGGGTGTCGGCTGGTTACTTCGGTTTGTTCGTATGGGTCTGTCTGCAGGTCAAAGAGCTGTATTTTTTTCGAAGGTGCGGTTTGGGGGGTGTCCGGAGGGCTTGGATACTCCCATGGTTCCGATTGCTCGAAGGGAGCGATGATGGTATGCCCGTCGGGCCCCCGGTTGTCGATCCAGACAACTTCCTTAATGCCCCTCTCGAAGGCTCGAGGGGCGGTACGGTGGAGCTTCCAACGGCCTTCCCGGGCCGACATAAGGTTGACTCCGTTCCACGCGAAGACGGCCCGATCGGGCCCCTTGTCATCGCTCTTCAGAAGGTTCCAAATATTGTATCCATCGAGATCGTACGGTTCTGGATCGATATTGATAAGGCTGCAAATGGTTGGGAATAGGTCGATGGTGGCGCAAGGGATGTCGATGGTTTGTCCGGCGGGGATTTGGCCGGGCCACCAGAATATCCCCGGTACTCGAATTCCCCCTTCCCAAGAAGACCCCTTCATACCGCGGTGCCCACCAGTGTCGCCGCCGTACCACGGGCCGTTGTCGGATGAAAATAGTACCAGAGTGTTATCCTCGACGCCTGCGGTGCGTAGAGCCTCCAAGACTTGGCCAACGGACCAGTCGAGCTCCCGTATGACGCTGGCGTAGAGATCGGAGGCCTGTCCGCCAGGTTTGTAGAACGCCTCCGAAGCAGCCAAAGGTTTATGGGGCATGGCGTGAGGAAAATACAAAAAGAAGGGACCATCCTTGTTGGCCTCAATAAACGAGACGGCTTCTTCGGTGTATCGTTGAGTCAGGTAGTTTTGCACAACCGGATATTCGACTGCGTCCTCGTCGCGGCAGAGCATAACGGGCCGCATGTCGTTGGAATAGAGAATGCCGAAATAGGCGTCGAAACCATGGCGGGTAGGATAATACTCGGGTAGATGGCCCAGATGCCATTTCCCGACGATTTGAGTGGCGTAGCCCTGGCTTTTGAGCAGCTCGGCGAGCGTGATCTCGCTTGCCTTGATTCCGTGGTTTCGTCCGGCATCAGGAGCGGGGTTGAAGGGGACCCCGGTGCGGAAGGGATAGCGCCCTGTCAACAATGCTACCCGAGACGGCCCGCAGCTCGGTGTGGATACGTAAAAGCTAGTCAGCCGGGCTCCTTCGGTAGCCATGCGGTCGAGATGCGGCGTCTCGTAGTCGGTCTGCCCGTAGCAGGAGAGGGACCCCCAGCCCAGATCGTCCGCATAGATGATGACGACATTCGGTCGCTGTGTTGCTGCCGCTATGAGGGAGAAGAATAAGACATGAAGGATGGAGAAGAGAAAACGCATAGATGAGGAGCCTTGGGAAAGACTGCTCTGTTTGCGAATTTAAACTGGTGAAATTTGGTTTTAATATCGTCCGGCTTGCGATACTGGATCCGAGCGGGCTCAGTCAGGACTGATTCGCTTTTTGTATGAGATGGTTTTTGTGGTTGTCGCTAGAGACTATCGGTTTTGCCGATTGTTGAAGAGTCTGGTCTCCGTTCGCCAATGTTCCTAGCTAGGATTGTAGCCAAGGGAGAGTGATTTCCGTAAACTAGTTTCTCGATATTTCAGTTGTTCCTTCACGATTGCTTCGTAATCTACGCTGATGCTCCGTCAATGTTGGCTCGGTGACCGGATGTAGTGCCTCATGGTTACAATCGTTTTTTGAATCGGTTCTGAAAATGCAGGACTAAGCTTGCTAGCTACCCAATTATTACAGAAATTCTAATTTTGTTTGGCACAAATGCATAACAGACTAGCAAAATAAATCGTTTACCCTAAAGTTCAAAAAATGAATAGAAGACGCTTCCTCTCGACCACAGCAATTGCCGGAGCCGCCTCCACTTCTCTACTTCACGGAGATGGCCATAAAACGAAACAGGGCTACCTCGAGCTCATCCGGTTTGTTGTCCGCAACCGACCGGCCATCGGGAAACTGGAAAAGTACCTAGGAAGCACGGTCATCCCTGGCCTGAACAAGCTCGGATGCAGCCCGATCGGCGTCTTCCGACCCAAGCATGGATCCCACGGGGCCGATGTCTACATGCTCGTGCCGCATGCGGATGTGGATTCCTTCCTGACTGCCTGGGACAAGCTTGAAGCCTCCTCTGGCTTTCAGTCCGTATCCGACACCACCATGGAGGGCCAATATTACGAGCGCATGGAATCCACTTTGATGAGGACCTTTTCGCACATGCCGGAAGTGGAAATTCCCCGGGCCATCGCCGGAGTCAGTGGTCGTGTTTTCGAGCTCCGCATTTACGAAGCCCACAATCGGATGAAAAGCACTCTCAAGATCGAGATGTTCAACGAAGGAGGGGAAATCGAAATCTTCCGCGATGTAGGACTGCACCCAGTCTTCTTCGGTGAGACCCTGGCCGGCCCACTCATGCCCAACCTGGTCTATATGCTTGGATTTAAGGACATGGAGGAACGCGATCGGAACTGGAAGAGGTTTGTTAGTGCCCCGGCCTGGAAAAAACTCGCTGCCAACGAGCGCTACAAAGGTACTGTATCTAATATCACGGATATTATCATGACAGCCTCATCGGTTTCGCAGATTTAGACCTAAAGTTCCCGAAGCTGGCATCAGGCAATTTTTCTTCGAAGAACCCAAAAGGAAAAAAAGGAAGAGGTTGTTAGGATTAGTGATCTTAAATCAACGAATTCGATTTTGAGAAGAAGGGGATCCTCCTTCGTACGAGGTTACGTGGACTTCGGAGGGGTTTTTTGGACGTCGTTCTCTCGCGGCTGTGGGGATCGCTTGATCCGATGGATTTCGCTGATGAATGAAGAACCGAATCATCGGTCTTTAATAATCGGAATCCCTGCAAGCATCGATATGTCCGTTGTTCCGACAGGGTTTGGGGATTAGTTGGTTGGAGATTAAAACGTTACGTATTGCTTGGATTGTGGGCCCGGGGCTAGCGGCATGGATTTTGTCCCAGCTGCCGTTGGAGGCGGCACTGCAGTCGGTTATTGGGCTTGGTCTGGAGCAGTGGCTGCTGTGGATCGGTGTAAATCTTCTGGTCATTGCCTTGCTGGTAGCTCGTTGGCTGGCACTGACCCGAGCTATGGGCTTAGCGGTTAGTTTTGCTCAACTTCTACGTGTTCGTCAGGCGGGGCAGCTGATTAACTTTGTGACCCCGGGTCCGCAATTTGGGGGTGAACCACTGCAGGTGTATTGGCTTTGGAAACGCTACAAGCTGCCGGGTCATTCCGCCTTCCTATCGGTGGGTATGGATCGGTTTTTTGAGCTCTGGATCAACTTCGCTGTGCTTCAAATGGCCGTGTTTACATTAGCTCTTACAGTCTCGACGGATTTAGTGGACTGGAGCGCTATCGGGCTGATTCTCTTCCTACTAGTGCTGCTTTTGACATTTGTAGTCTGGTTTCTAATACGAAAGCCGGAGTACGTGCGTAAGGGTATCGAACGTTTGACACGACCTTGGAAAAATCACCCGCGCCTCGGTCGATTACACGCACAATGGTCGCGGATGCATGAATCACTGCAAGAAGTGATCGAGGAGAAACGTCCCGCTTTGGGTCAGGCTCTGGTCCTATCCTTGTTGGGATGGGTAGCCATGATCTCGGAGTTCTGGCTGTTGTTGTGGTTAGTCGACGTAGACTTCGATCTCAGCTCCTTTGTCTTTCTGCTAGCGGTGACTCGGCTGGCCTTTCTGTTGCCGCTGCCGGGCGGCATTGGCAGTGTCGAAGCGGGAATTTTTTGGGCCTTTTCGGTGTTAGCCCTTCCGCTGTCGGCAGCTACAGGGCTGATTATATTGATGCGACTGCGTGACTTGGTGGTGTTGCTGGCAGGCGCTCTGATGCTACCTGGGCTGTCAGCTACCGCCAAAGTTAGTTGAATAGGACGCCCAGCAGGTCTCGTTTTCCCACATGCGGACGGTAAAGCGACCCGCACCTGGCGGGTTGATAGCCTTAAGCAATTTGAGGCAGACGATACGGCTGAAATGCTCAATGCTGGGATTGAGCCCATCGAATTCGGATAGATCGTTGAGCACGCTCTCGCCGAAGTAGTCGACGACCGCCTGCATCTCCGCTTCGATTTTGACAATGTCGACGAGGTAGCCGTGCTGGTCCAGCTCGGAAGCTTCCAGCCGCACCTGCATCACGAAATGGTGAGAGTTGGGCTCGTTTTCCGGTCCCCAGTCGCCGCCAATTAAAAAGTGTCGGGCGATGAAATCCTTTTTTACTGCGAGTGTGTACATGGCTAAATTTTCTCTTCTGGGACTAGTTGGTTCGTTATTTATCGATAGTCGAAAACAATCTGTAACGCTTCTTCTGATACACTGTCGAGCAAGCGATAAGCGTCGGCGGCGTCGGAGAGGGTCAAACGATGGCTAATAAACTGTTGAGGTTCGAGCTTCCTTATCCTGTCCCAGGCGACGGAGAGTCGCCTTTCCTTATCCCATCGACCTCGTAGCTCAGGAGAGATGGTGCTGACCTGGCTGCTGACGATACTGATGCGGTTACGATGAAAGCGCTCGCCAAGTTTGAGCTCGGTAGTCTTGCTGCCATACCAGCTACCGACTATGATGCGACCCGAGTAGGCGCACAGTTCCACGGCTAGGTTCAACGCGCCAGGGGAGCCGGTAAGTTCCACCACGATGTCGGCTCCGCCGCGAGTCTGATCTAGATGTAGTTTGTTTTTTAGGGCATTAATATCGGCAGGGCTGTTAGGGTCGAAACAGGCGATAGTGCCAATTTCTTCTCCCAGTGCCCGCCGCTGGCTCATTGGATCTACGCCGTACAAAGCGGCCAACGGAAATTCAGATAGTATACCGCCTACTAGTAAACCTAGGATTCCTTGGCCCAATAAGATCACGCGGTCACCCAGTTGCGGGCGGGCGTCCTGAAGCAGATTAACAGCGGTATCCATATTAGCCAGATAAACGGCGGCTTCTGGATCGACATCATCAGGTACCTGGATCAGCTCGGACACATCGCTCACGAAGTGGCTGGCGTGTGGCTGAAAGGAAAAAACGGTTCTGCCGACCCATACCTCATCCGCCGAACTACCCACCTGTTCGACGCGACCGACACAGGCATAGCCGTAGCGAAGAGGGTATTTGATAGCTCCGTCACCTAGAGCCGGCAAATTGGCATCCAACGGCATGCTACTGGGAATCTGCCCTCTATAGACTAGCATTTCGGTACCGGCGCTGATACCGGAATAGAGGCAGCGGACGAGGGCTTGATCAGGAACTGGGCTCGGTAGCTCTTGTTCGCGGACTTCGACCTGAAAGGGTTCGGTGAACCAAAGTTGTTTGGTATTCTGTGACGTTTGTCCGCTCATGCCTCAGCGTCATTGTATCGCAACTCGCCCCAGACGATTAGATCCTGTCCGGCCTGTCCGGAATAAAGTGGGTTTATATCAAGCACTGAGTTACCGACCTTCGGCTGCAGATCTCCCACGGCCTTGTAGCCGCCAACCAGCTTAGGGCCAATGGTCAGAACGACGGCATCCACGAGGCGGGCTTGAAGGAATCCGGTGATGACATTGGCTCCGCCTTCTACCATTAGGCGCTCTATGCCTCTTTCGTGCAGCAGCTTCATAGCGGCATCGAGGGATGCGTGTTGCGAGTCGACGCCGTTGTTGTGAACGGTCAGAACCTCGAGATTGCCGTTAGGGGATTCGGCATCCGCGTTTGCCGTGATCACCCAGCATTGCTTGTCTGGATGAGTGCAAAGTTTGGCACTGGCGGGTGTGCGAACTTGGCTATCGAGAATGATTGGCTGAGGGTTAGAGCCAGGCCAATCTCGGACAGTGAGCTGCGGATCGTCGCTGAGTACGGTGCCGATTCCGACGAGAATGCCGTCATGCAAGCTGCGTAGCTGATGGGTGATCTGCATGGATTCCTCGCCACTTATAGATAAGCTTTCTCCACTGTGGGTAGTAATGCTGCCATCCCAGCTCTGGGCGTAGCTCAAAGTTATGAATGGTCGGCTGTCCGATTGGAACGAAGCTACCCTATCATTAAGCCAGTCTTCGATCTCTTGTTTGAGATTCGGGGAAGTTACTCTACGCGGCCGGGCCCGGTGAGTAGGGGGCCGCATAATGTGGTTCATGCGTTCGACCTTGGTCATCAGGTAGCGTGAATTCTCCGAGTGCACGGTGGAGGGCAGGGCCACTCGGTCGCTGACCTTGATGCCGTCCGCCTCGAGGGCGGAGATTTTGTCCGGATTGTTAGTGATCAGGCGGGCCGAACTGACACCAAGATCCTCTAGTATGCAGGAAGCTAGGCCGTAGCTACGCTCGTCCGCTCCATGGCCCAATATGAGGTTGGCGTCTACAGTGTCATGGCCTTCGTCCTGTAGATTGTAGGCCCTCATCTTCTCCAGCAGGCCGATGCCTCTGCCTTCTTGACGAAGATAGATGAGCACCCCACGGTCTTCCTCGGCGATCAGTTGCAGGGCCCGGTCCAGCTGCTCTCCGCAGTCGCAGCGGCGGGAACCAAAAATATCGCCAGTCAGGCACTCCGAATGCACGCGAACCAGTGTATCGCCACCGGAAAAGTCGTCTCCCATACAGAAGGCTATATGGTCTTTTTCGTCCAGCGTATTGCTGTAGTAAACGAGTTGGAACTCGCCATAGTCGGTGGGTATGCGGGCGCTGGTAATGCGGGTTACGGTGGGTGTATCCATGGAGTGTTTCAACGTATTGTCCTTAGTTCGAAGGGCAAGGCCGGTTCAGACAAGCATTTAGACGGAAGTCCGATGTATTGGCAATACCACGAAAATGGGTGTTTATTACCGAGAATCTAGCGGCTCTGGTAGCGCCAGCAGGTCCCGGTGTCCGATGACGCACTTGCCGATTTGTAC
>DKNL01000023.1:0-2254 GCA_002474325.1 Opitutales bacterium UBA7389 | reverse complement strand
CCCGGTGTCCGACGACGCACTTGCCGATTTGTACGTTGGCGAGACGGAAGTCGAGCCAGTCTCGAAGTGATTCTGAATCCAGATTAGGGTCGTCCGCAACTGCCGTCGCGATCCCGTTTATTAGCTCAGTCATCAAAGTGCCGTCGACCGCATCCAGTATCCAGGGACTGCTGGCGGAAGAGACCGTAAAGCCGGCCGTTATTAACCTTTGCTTGAGGTATATGCAGGCTTTAGGGCCGAGGGCTGGGCCTAAGCCCTTGTTTCGTCGCTGGTCCCGATTGAAGGCGGAAAGCACAGGGTCGTCGAGCGAGTGGGCAGGCGTCCACTTAGTGGTCCCGTCATAGTTTAGGGCGACGTACAGACCCACGGCTTCGGTTCGGCACTGCGATTGCAGGGTAGTGACAAGGGAATCTATAAATGTAGCGGACACTAGATCGAAGATGGCCGAAGCCGTCACCAAGCGAATGCCGGCCAGCGGAAGTTCAGAAACGTTGGCTAGGTCCAACTCGCAAGTCTTTAGTTTATGCGAACTTGCAAACCGTCGACGAGCTTCCGCCAGTAGCTCGGCATCCTGATCCATGAGGCGCCAATGAGGCGTACTTGACCCGGATTCTCCTGAATCGATGAAGGCCCGCAGCGTGGCACCCGTGCCGGCGCCGAGATCGACCACGATTGAGGATGGGTCTTCTCCCAGCCAAGATTTGGCCTGCGCGAGCAGTGAAGCGTCGCGAGCCCGCAAGTCCGCGGGTTCTCGCAAGTCCAGCCAATCCACGGAAAACCCACTCATGCTTCGAACACCTTTTGCAGCGTTGAGGCGAACCTGGTGGCCGTGTCCGTCCAGCGAGGCAGGTTCCCTGCAGCTTGCCTAGCGCCTTCTCGCAATTGTCGGCGCAAGGGGGCATTGCTCAAGATACGTTTTAAGGTCTCGGTCAATGCTGCGGCATCATCTGGCGGTACAAGAATGCTGGCCTTCTCCGGGACGACATCCGGGACGGCCCCGGCTCGGGCAGCGACTACTGGCAATCCCGCAGCCAACGCTTCGGCGAACACCATTCCATAACCCTCGAAGCGAGAAGGCAGTACAAACATATCTGCCTTTTGGAATTCAGGCCGAGCATCCTCTACATGGCCAGTGAAACAGATGCGATCGGCTAATCCCAGATCCGAAACGCGGTCTTTTAGGCCCGCTGCCCATTCTGGATCAAGATCATTACTGCCTACGAAGCGCGCTCGCCAGGGTAGGTCGGTAATGGCAGCCAGGGAGTCGATAAGCACGTCGTGGGCCTTGCGACGAGTCAGCGAGGCTACGGTTAGCAGCCGGATAGGATCACCATCGCATGGTGCGAACGGAACTTGATCGACACCCGGGACCGCCACGAAGATGCGACCGGGGGGAACTGCGAATTGGTCAACTAGGATGTTTTTCGTTTGCTCGCTGGTCACTATGGTCGCTCGGGCACAAGCTAGGGCTCGTCGCTCGGATTTCAGCAATCGCTGCTTTTGATCCTCGTCTAGGCCAGTCTCCAAGGCTAGAGGATGATGGCACAGAGCCACCAATTTCAGGCGATGAGATTCGGCCGCAGCAGTGATGTCCAATACGCCGAATGCTAGTCCGTCGATCACGACAACGGACTGATCGGGTATCTCCCTGAAAGTTTGCTCAATGGTCTTGAGGCTTTGTTGGTCTGCACCTAGAGCGGATGCCGGCAGGGAAAGGGTTTTTATGTTTAGTCGCAGTTTCTCCAACTCCGCTATCAGGCGACAATTGTAGCGATAGCCGCCCGTGGGCGTATCGAGATCGCCAGGGTATGCGAAGTAGAAAGAGAAATCGGACATGAGCTATCCAGACGATCACATTTCGTCGGAGGCCGCAACTGATGAGTTATCCGCTGCTGATCTAAGGATCTTTGGTTAGATTTGTGGATTGAATCAGGGGGATCTTGATTTTACGGCGAGTGATGTCGTGATTCTAGTCTATCGAAAATTCCTTTCTTTTGGGGGTGTATGGTGTTTTGTTGGGGGATGAGAGATGACGGCTCCCCAACTTTGAGCAATTCGCTGAATACCGAGTTTGACAGGATTGTTGGGTTGGGTTCGGTGGCCCTGGTTGTCGTTACTGGGTTGCTAGGTTTGGATTGGGAGTGGAAGGGTGCTGGTCAATGGATGCTTCAGGCGTACCTGTTGTGGCGCTTTGTCGGTTATCAGGCTCGAAGGCGTCTGCACCTCAATCGGGAAGACAGCGATGCTCCAGCTT
>DKNL01000048.1 GCA_002474325.1 Opitutales bacterium UBA7389 | reverse complement strand
GCGGAATGAATTTGGCCGCTCGGACATCGGCCGCTCCGTTTCCGACATGGGATGGCTCGTTTTCCCATGATTTTCACGAAAAAGGGCCTTCTTTCCCCTTTACATGACTGATAAATTGCATCTTTCTTCTCGGTCTTCTCAAAAGTCATGCAAAAGACTAAGAAATCGATAGCCAAGCGCTTCAAGCTGACAGGATCTGGCAAGCTGATTCGTCGTTCCCCCGGGATGCGACACCATCTTCACCAGAAAACCACCAAGCAGAAGCGCAGTCTAAGTCGCGATAAGAGCGTATCCCCCGGCCGCCAGGCCGACTTGGTACGCGGCCTGCCACACGGCCTCTAATCGCCGATCGCGAGCATTTATTTCGTATAGGTAACAGAATCAATAGGCGACCTACCGAAATCTAACCTAAGAAAGGAACAACATGCCTAGAGCCACTAATTCACCTGCGTACCGGAAACGGCGCAAAAAGATGCTGAAGCAAGCCAAGGGCTACTTCGGCAACAAGTCGCGTCTCTACAAGTACGCTAAAGAAGCGGTCGATCACGCTTTGCAATACGCCTATCGCGATCGGCGCGTTAAAAAACGGACGATGCGTCAGCTTTGGATCGTTCGTATCAATGCCGCTTGCCGAGCCCAGGGCATCAGCTACAGCCGATTCCAGGAAGGTCTGAAAGCTGCGGAAATCACGCTCGATCGCAAGGTCTTGGCTGATCTGGCCGTTCGCGACGAAGAAGCCTTTAACGGGCTGGTCGGAAAGGCTAAAGAAGCCCTGAAGGCGAAGACGGCAGTGTAAGCGGATTGATTGGATTTCCGAGGAGCCTGACAAATGCGGCCCCTCGGCGATTTTCGACTTTAAACGGATGGGGTTCGGGTGTCTTCTCGAGCTCCATTTTTATTGAATCCTAAGGGAATTCGAAAAGGCGCATGGAAAAAGAACTCGATGAAATAGTGGCTTATACCGGTCAGCAGGCTGACGGGGTAACGACACGAGCCCAACTGGAATCGCTAAAGGCGGAAGTTTCCGGTCCTAATGGACGTTTGACGGGGGTTATGCAGGGGATGAAGGACGTTCCCAAAGAAGACCGGCCCGCTTTCGGCAAACGGATTAATGAAGTCAAGCAAGCGGTGCAGGCGATCTTCGACGGCATTCTAGAGACGGTGGAGGCATCCGAAATAGCGGCGGAATTGGGGCCGGCCGTGGATCCTTCCTTGTCATCGGCGGACTTCGGGCCAGGCAGTCTTCACCCATTGACGCAGATCCGGGAAGAGATTTGCCGTATCTTCAAGCAAATCGGATTTACGGTGGCGGAAGGAACCGAAGTGGAAACAGAGTACTACTGCTTCGATGCCCTTAATACGCCGGACAACCATCCGGCTCGGGATTTGCAGGATACCTTTTATCTTCAAGACGATATCGCGTTCGGGAATGTTTCCAAGAAAACTGACGAACGATATTTGCTTCGTACGCACACTTCCTCTGTGCAAATCCGTACCATGCTCGAAACGGAGCCTCCCGTGCGTATCATATCGCCAGGGCGTTGCTTTCGCCGCGATACAGTGGACGCTACCCACAGCGCCAATTTCCATCAAGTGGAAGGCCTCTATGTAGATAAGCATGTAACGGTGAGGGATCTGAAGGCGACGCTCGACTACTTTTTCGAACAGTTGCTGGGAAAAGGAACTACGACGCGGTTTCGGCCGCATTTTTTCCCATATACAGAGCCGAGCTTTGAGGTGGATTTCTCGTCAAGCCATCTAGCCAAGCTAGGCAGCGATTGGGTGGAAATCGCTGGCTGCGGAATGGTAGAGCCAGAAGTGTTTGCGGCGGTCGATTACGATCCAGAATTGTATTCAGGATTTGCATTTGGCATGGGTATCGAACGTATCGCCATGATCGTCTATGGAATCGATGATATACGTTACTTCTATCAAAATGATCACCGCTTTTTGAAGCAGTTCGTGTAAATGGAGATATCCAAAAAGTAGAATAAGATGAAAGTTTCTCTCAATTGGTTAAAGTGGTACGTGGATCTGCCTGAAAGTCCTCAAGAGATCGCCGATTCGCTGACACTCCTAGGATTCGAGGTGGATGACATTGAAACGACGGGAGTACCGCCGCTCGAACATGTGATTGTGGGCGAGGTTTTGGAGCGCGAGCAGCATCCGAATGCGGACAGGCTTGGGGTTTGTCGCGTGGCTCTTGGCGATTCCGTAGGCGAAAAGTCGATCGTGTGCGGGGCGTCCAACTACAAAGTGGGCGACCGTGTGCCGGTTGCCTTGCCAGGAGCGACTTTGCCCGGAGGTTTCACAATCAAACGCTCGAAGCTGCGAGGAGTGGAATCGGACGGTATGATGTGCTCCGGCAAGGAGATTGGAGCGAGCGAAGACGCTGCCGGTTTATTGATTCTATCAGGTAAGCCTGAGCTAGGGACGCCGATTAATGACGTGCTGACCGCTAACGATACTGTTTTCAACCTCGAGGTTACCCCGAATCGTCCGGATTGCCTGTCCCACATTGGCATAGCCCGCGAGCTGGCCGCTTGGTACCGCAGAAATCTTGCCATCCCGGAGGCGAAAACTTACGCTTCGATCGGAGGCAAGGCGCCCGTGGACGATCGATTCACGAGCCTTGAGGTCGAGTGTCCGGAAGATTGTCCTTTGTATTTAGCTACAGTTGTCAAAGGACTGAAGATTGGGCCCAGCCCGGTCTGGATGCAGGACTTGCTGCAATCAGTTGGCTTGAGGCCGATCAACAATGTTGTAGATGTAACCAATTTTGTGTTACATGAATGCGGAAACCCTATGCATGCATTCGATGCCCGTGATATAGCGGAGGGACGCATTATTGTCAGGAATGCCAAAGATGGAGAGAATATCACTACCTTGGATGGAGAGGAGAGATCGCTGTCTGACCGGATGACCGTTATAGCTGATCCAGAAGGGGCATTGGCCGTGGCAGGCGTTATGGGCGGCCAGAACTCGGAAGTGAAGGAGGATACGACGGACTTGGTTCTTGAAGTAGCCTGTTTCAATCCGAGAACAATCCGGTGGGTGTCTAAGACCATGGGGCTTTCTTCCGATAGTTCTTATCGTTTCGAGCGAGGCATTGATATTCATTCTCTCGAATATGCTCGGGACCGGGCAATCCAATTGATTTTGGAAACTGCAGGCGGGGAGCTGTGCGAGCCGTCGTACAGTGCGGGAATCGCTGTACCGTCTGATCGGATCATAACTATATCCACCGATTGGGTACGAACTCGTTCAGGTTTTGAGATTTCCGATGCCGAGATCGAAGAGAGCCTTCAAGCCCTTGGGTTGAATATCGCAGGCAGATCTGGCGAAACCTGGGAGGTGAATATCCCTAGCTTGCGAGGAGATCTAGAGCGACCAATCGATTTGCTAGAAGAGATTCTTCGGATATACGGTACACACCGGATCCCCGCTGCTTCCGTCGTGGCCACCGCTACTACCGATACAGATCATCCGATAACGGAGTTTATTCGGCGCTCCACTAGTTTTATGGTGGGGCAAGACTTTTGCGAGGCCGTGAATTACACCTTGCGCTCGAACGAAGATCAGAGCGATTGGTTCGCGGATATTCAGGGTTCTGGGTTGGCGTTAAAAAATCCGATCAGCGAGGACCAGGCGGAACTACGATTCTCTCTTCTGGAAGGTCTGATGGATACAGCTCGGCTTAACCAGTCCCGCAATACCGGGGCCACGCGATTCTTCGAGACCGGTCGCGTTTTTCGAGAATTGGGCGGCAAAATTGTGGAGCTCATTTCCGTAGCGTTTGTCGAGTGTGGAGTGAACGCCTACAGAAGTTGGACGGAGCCGTTGAGAGATGATTTTTACAAAGCTAAGAATAGGGTTTCCGGGATTGCCGGATTCTCTGGATTCGACGTCAGCCGTTTTCGGGTAGGAGCGATCTCAGACGGAGATTCCGTTTGGCAAGATGGCCATGCGGCTGCGATCTTGGAGGGAAAAGCCGGATTCTTCGCAACGATGGGCATGCTGAATTTGAAGCGGACTCGCGACAAGGACATCGATGGTATTTTAGTGGCCGGCGAGTTTTGCGTTTTGCCCGATCGATTGAAGGCTCCGAAGAGACCCAGGTTCGAGGCCTTTAGTTTGTTTCCTCCATCGACTAAAGATCTCTCGGTGCTGGCGGATCAAGCAGAGCAATCTGGATCGATTTGCAGCGCCATCTCTAAATTCGCTTTCAAATCGACGAAAGGAGCCTTCGATGTGGAGAGGGTAGAAGTTTTCGATGTATACGAAGGAGAGGGTATTCCCGACGGAAAGAAGAGTGTGGCTGTATCGATTACCTTCCGGTCGAAAGACCGTACGCTGAAGGATAAGGAAGTGAATGCCGCCTTCGACGCGATTCAGACTATGGTTCGGGAAAAAACGGCCTACGACATTCGCGACTAGTTGGCAGGTGAGAATTAAGAGGATAGACAAGATGTCGGAGGAACGATCGATCGATATTGAAAAGGTGGCGGATCTCGCTCGCATCGCTCTTACCAATGATGAAAAGAGCAAGTTATCGGGCCAATTGAATTCGATTCTCGAGTACATCAATAAACTCAACGAGTTGGATACAGACGATGTTGAGCCAATGGCTCATCCCCATTCCGTTTTCAATGTCTGGCGGGAAGACAAAGCCGAAACCGGACTACCAATCCAGGAAGCTCTAAAGAATGCCCCTAAACAGCGACAGAACATGATCGTCGTCCCGAAAGTGGTAGAGTGAGGAGCGTGATTGAATCAATCGAGACAAGACGACTTCATGGGTGACGAATTGCATTTCAAATCTGCTGGCGAACTGAGCGATC
This sequence comes from Opitutales bacterium UBA7389, assembly GCA_002474325.1. GTDB lineage: Bacteria > Verrucomicrobiota > Verrucomicrobiia > Opitutales > Opitutaceae > Pelagisphaera. The sequence continues at coordinate 1,581 of DKNL01000048.1, read as the reverse complement.
TACTGAGCTCAGGATCGGTTTCTTCGGTCGAGATCGTTAAGGCTTTTATCAATCGGGTAGAGGCAGTTGACAATAGCGTGAAAGCCTTCAATAGCTACGACGCTGAAGACGCTTTAGCTCAAGCCAAAGTTTCGGATGAGCGCCGGGTCAAAGGCGAAACACTTGGCGAACTGGATGGGATACCAGTTGGATTGAAAGACAATCTGGCCGTCAAGGACCAGCCATTGACCTGTTCGAGCAAGATTCTCGAATCATTCATTTCCCCCTACGATGGAACCTGTATTCAAAAACTAAAGGCGAAGGGCGCGGTTCTTTGGGGTCGGCTGAATATGGATGAGTTCGCCATGGGTTCATCGACGGAAAATTCGGGCACGCATACGACTTCTAATCCGTGGGACTTGGAGCGAATTCCGGGAGGCAGTTCGGGTGGATCGGCTGCCGCCGTAGCCGCTTGCGAAGCCCCGGTCGCGCTCGGCAGCGACACAGGAGGCTCCATCAGACAACCCGCATCCCACTGCGGTGTGGTTGGTTTGAAGCCGACCTATGGAAGAGTTTCCAGATTCGGCTTAGCTGCATTCGCCTCCTCTCTTGATCAGATCGGCCCTATCGCCCGCAATATCGACGACGCTGCGTTGCTGTTGAACGCGATATCTGGATACGATTCGCATGATTCTACATCCATCGATATCGCTGTACCGAATTTTAGGAAGGCGGCGGCAGACGTCAGCGACAGAAAATGGACGATCGGATTGCCAAAGGAGTATTTTGAGGAAAGTTCCGATCCTGCGGCTATCATGCCCGTTTTCGATGCCATCGAGTTCTACAAGTCGCAAGGATTCGAATTCAAGAATATTTCTTTGCCGCGCACGGAGTACGCAGTAGCGAGCTACTACATTATCGCCACCGCTGAAGCTTCATCCAACCTGGCCCGGTATGACGGAATTCGGTACACCTCACGAGCTGAGGACTTTGACGGCAAGGACTCTATCGATGTTTATCGTCAATCTCGTGCTTTGGGTTTTGGGGAAGAGGTTAAACGCCGCGTGATTCTTGGCACTTATGTTCTCAGTAGCGGCTACTATGATGCCTACTATTTGAAAGCCCAAAAGTGCCGTACGCTTATACGGAGCGATTTCGAAAACGCATTTGAATCGGTGGATGCCATTATGACCCCGACTTCTCCGACACCCGCTACATTGAAAGGGGTCCATGCTGAGGATCCGTTGGCAATGTACTTGAGCGACATCTATACGATTTCCGCCAATTTGGCGGGTATTCCTGGTTTGTCGCTACCTTGTGGATATGTTGAGGGATTACCTGTCGGATTGCAGATCCTGGGAAAGCCGTTCAAAGAAGAGGAGATTTTCAGAGTGGGGCGGATTTTCGAGAAGGCCCATGCTTTCAAGGACGAGTATCCTGAACTTTAATCGAAGCCGTAAAAAGTGCAGCAAAACTGATGAAATACGAAGCGGTTATTGGCCTAGAGGTTCACGTCCAGATTAAGACGGAGTCAAAAATATTCTCAGGAAGTCGAAGTGGGTATGGATACGAGCCCAACGAATTAGTCGATCCGGTTGTGTT
>DKNL01000318.1 GCA_002474325.1 Opitutales bacterium UBA7389 | reverse complement strand
GGCCAAAAATGGCATAAAATGAGCCAAAATTGACATTTTTTGGCTGTTTTTGGGCTAAAATAGCCTGTTTTTGGCCAAAAATGAAAATGGCCCATAGGGATGCTGGGAAGGTAGCTCCAAGGTGTTGGGCGAGTAGATCGTTTGGACCGTCCAGATCGTCTTTAATTGAGTCGTCAGCAGCAACCAGAATCTGGGCAGCAGTCGGATGAAGATTCGGAATCAAGGCCTTCCACTTGTTCAGGGATGCCACATTTATCTTTCGCGAGACAGTCGGTTTGAGTCCGGGTCAAAAGAAACCTATCTTTGTCAATCGAGAGACCATAGCGTCCTATCGTGTCGCGCTGGTATTCAATCTCTACTTCGAGATTTTCCAAACCAAGGGTATCTTCTGCAATTTCGATTATTTGAAGAATCTTTTGAGGCTGAATTCTGTGATCGTAGTCATTTGCACTCCAAAGCTGAAAAGTGATGACTTCCTCTGCGCGGACAGTGCCTCCGCAGTCGACGTAAAGCTTACTCGATTTGCCGACTTCAGTTACATGGAAATGCGGAGGGACGTATTCACCACTGGGCAAGACGAAGGTGATTTCGTCGCGCTGTTGCAGAGAATCTTTGAGCTCTTGAAGGTTCATGATTTGTTTATTTTCCTGGCTCTAGAATAGCGTGTGGAGTGATTTCACAGCATAACTAGGACAGAGATTGCCCTATGGGACGACATTTTTTATGGTGGCAGTTGATTAATACCCATGCAAAGCATTACCCCTCGAATGACTCCCTCCCCCGCCTATTTATTTCATGTCATTTTCATGTCATAAATGGTGCAGGATAATGCATAGAAACACTGGTTAATACAGCAACCTAGCCCCCTAAACTCGTTCTTCCCTAGGTAATTAGCGATTTCGACTCCCCACCTCCTCCACCAGCCTTCGGCTGGCTACGCCAGCTAGAAGGTGTGGCGAAGGGGCTGCCAACTGGAACAGTACCTAGGCGAGCAGTTCCTTAACGACGTGCCCATGCACGTCCGTAAGTCGGAAGTGCCGACCCTGATACTTGTAGGTAAGGCGTTCATGATCTATACCCAATAGGTGCATCATCGTCGCGTGAAAGTCATGGACGTGTACCCCATCAGCTTCGATGTTATAGCAATAGTCGTCCGTGACTCCATGAGTGTATCCAGGATTCACACCACCTCCGGCCATCCAAATCGTAAAGCAGCGGGGATGATGATCACGACCAAAATTCGTTTCGGTGATCTTGCCTTGGCAATAATTGGTCCGGCCGAACTCCCCGCCCCAGATAACTAGCGTGTCGTCTAGCATTCCGCGAGACTCCAAGTCCTTGATCAGGGCAGCAGAGGCCTGGTCGGTCTTCTCCGAGTTCGATCTCACGTTGCCGGGGCAGTCGCTGTGAGCATCCCATCCCATGTGGAATACTTGAACAAAGGGCACTTCTCGCTCCGCCAGCCTCCGGGCTAACAAGCAGTTGGCGGCAAACGTGCCCGGCTCTGCAACGTCATCGCCATACAGTTTTAGCGTCGCTTTGGATTCCCCTCTAATATCGGAAACCTCAGGAACGGAAGTCTGCATCCGGAAAGCCATTTCGTATTGCTCAATCTGGCTTTCCAAAACGGGATCGCTTTGCTTGCTCACCTGGTACTCGTGCAGCTCCTTTAGATGATCGATGGTTTTTCTACGACTCAACCGACTGACGCCATCTGGATTATTTAAATAGAGTACTGCATCCTTTTCTGGGCGGAACCGGACTCCATCATGGCGTCCGGGAAGAAACCCGCTTCCCCAATAGCGAGAGGTCAATGGCTGCCCTTTTTGTACTTTCGGCGTCAATACAACATAAGAAGGCAGATTCTCATTCGGACTGCCCAGACCATAGGAAAGCCAGGAGCCAACCGTAGGCCTGCCCGGGATCTGTGAACCCGACATCATCATGGTCACACCTGGACCGTGATTGATAGCCTCCGTGTACATGGTTTTGACGAAGCACATCTTGTCCGCGATTGACGTCATATGCGGCAAAGTCTCGCTAAACCAGGCTCCACTCTCGCCGTGCTGCTTGAATTCAAACGGCGTTCCTGCCAGTGGGAAACTGGCCTGGCTAGTCGACATTCCCGTCAGTCGTTGCCCTCGTCGAACGGAGTCTGGCAGCTCTTCGCCATGCTCCTGGTTCAGCCGTGGTTTGTAGTCAAATAAGTCCATTTGGGACGGCCCACCCGATTGGAACAAATAAATAATTCGTTTCGCGGTGCCAGGAAAGTGGGTACCCGACAAAGCAGGTCCCCTGTCAGTCACAGCTTTCAAGGGATTCACCATACTGCCCAATGCCAGTCCTCCTAGCCCCATTCCCAACTGATTGAGGAATGAGCGGCGCGACATTCCAAACGGGCTTTCATAGCCTGTGCAAAGCGGATTTTTCATCGTTCTATCAGGGATTCGTTCATGTTCATGATGGCATTGATCACAACAGTGGCGGCCGCATGCTCTCTCGGGTTTTCGTAAAGCGATATCGGGGCGTATCCCACTTTCAATAGGGCATTGGCGTCTGCTGGATTGGCATCGAATTCCTGGCGTTGTGCTTCGTAGAGATTACCGAGAATCTCCACTTCTTCGGGATCAGGCTTTCTGCTCGTAAGTTGGTGAAAGGCATCTTCAATAACCGCTGTTCGATCACCGCGATGCTTGGCAAGCAGCTTCTCGCCAAACACGCGGGCCGCTTCGACAAACTGCGGGCCGTTCAGTATGACAAGTGGCTGCAAAGGTGATGCTGTTGGCTCGCGTTTCAAACTGCATATATCCCGTTTCGGGGCGTCAAAAGCCACCATCATCGGAGCCGGAGAATTCCGCTTCCAAAGTGTGTATAAGCTTCTTCGATACAATCCTTCGCCTTCGTCTGGCTCCATCGGCTTGAAAGAGGCCGCAACTTCGTAGGGCTTGACGGGCGGACCGCCAATGTCGTCGTCGAGCAACCCGCTTACCGCCAAGGCATTATCGCGAATCATTTCTGCCGCTAGTCGGTTCGGATTGCTCCGGCAAAAGCTTAGATTCTCCGGGTCCTTCTCCGTGCTAGCCAGATCGCCAAAGGTGCTTTGACGGTAAGTCGCGGAGAGAACCATCTGCCGCAACAAATGATGCAGATCCCAGCCATGGTTGACAAAATCGCGCGCCAGCCAATCCAGCAGCTCTGGATGGGTCGGATTGCTGCCCTGGCTGCCAAAGTCCTCAGGCGTCCGAACCAACGCAACGCCAAAGATCATTTGCCAGTAGCGATTCACCGCCACCCGAGCGGTAAGAGGATGATTAGGATCCGTTAGCCAACGAGCTAGCCCCAGCCGATTTCGTGGCTGGTCTTCGGGGAATGCCGGTAGGGCCGAGGGCGTATTAGCCGTGACCTCTTCCCCTCGAGCATCATAGGCTCCACGATTGAGAATGTAAGCTGGTCTTGGGTCTTCGGTTTCTCTCATCACGCTGATCGCCTCCAGCCCATCCATGATACGGTTTCGCTCAGCTCGAGCAGATTGCAGCTCTGCCCTCGCCTTCATGGTTGGCAGATAGGCTGTAGCCAAAAAGTGGCTATACAGATCTCCAGGCTCCAAATCGGCCATCTCCTCTAGCGGCGTTCCAAGCAACGGGGAATCGGGCTTCATATGGTAAAGCTTGCGGGCTTCCAGCTCGGAAATCTCTCGATCGAACATTTGGAATTCATCCATTCGTCCTTTCACAAAGCCTCGATCCCGATAGCGTTCGCCCAGGACCAGATGCTCGCGGACCCTTTGGCGACCGGGCGTTTGCCAACTAGTTATCTCCTTGGTCAAATGGTCCTTGACCGTCTCCAACTCCATCGGTTCGCCATTCAAGAATATCTTTACTCCGTACGCTTTCGCCGATCCGTCGTAGCTGACAACCAGATGCGACCATTCGCCCGCAGGTATCGACTCCTTCGCTCGCACACGCATCGCATTACCCGGCCAAAAGTGGATCCACGATGCCGTCGGTTTCCCATCCATCAGCATGAATTCGTAACCCATACTCGCAGCATCATCGGCCCCGCCACCGCGGCTGAAAATACTCTCGCGAGGGGCGTGCTGGTTTGGGCGAACCCAAACCGATGCTGAAAAAGGATGCTCGCGCGAGAAGTGCCCGGCATCGAAAACTTCCATTTTGTCGTCGCCCGTAAATTGTAGCGCGTTTCCGTATACGCCTGGCACAAGCTTGTTGATTTCGGGCGAAATAGCGGGAAGGTCTGGGGCGACAGCGTTGGCAAAGTTCTCCCCTTCCCGTTCGTCAAAGGAGATCCAAGCTTCCCGGCCAGGCCAGTCGAGCCGGGGTTTCGACACCAGCCATTTTTCAAAGGCTGCCTTCGCTTGCGGGGCCGCCTCGACCCCTTTCAGTTCAGCCGCTTTCGCATCGATTTTCTTTTGGGTTTTTTCCAAGGTCTTATCCGTCTTTTCGTCGGATATCGCCAAGGCCGGTGTCGGCACTGCGAATGAAAAATAGGCGATCAATCCCGCCTCCTCAATATTGGCAAAGAAGGAGCTAAGCGAGTAATAGTCCTCCATGGTTAGTGGATCGTATTTATGATCGTGGCACCGAGCACACTCCATCGTCAGGCCAAGAAACGCGGAGCCAAAGGTGTGGGTGCGGTCCGCAACATACTCCACACGGTATTCTTCGGGGACGATTCCTCCTTCCATAAGATGGCCATGCAATCGATTGAACGCGGTCGCCAAAACCTGGTCTTGGGTCGCATCGGGAAATAGATCACCCGCCAATTGCGTAGCGACGAACTCTTCATAGGGCATGTTCTCTTGGAATGACTGAATAACCCAATCTCTCCAGGGCCAAACGCGTCGTTCGTGATCCCGCTGATAGCCATTGGAATCTGAATACCGAGCTACATCGAGCCATTCGCTCGTCATGCGTTCCGCATAGGCATCGGATGCAAGCAAGCGGTCAACTACCTTCTCAAAAGCCTGCTCCGATTCGTCAGTCAGGAACGCTTCAATCTCAGGAACGGTCGGTGGCAACCCGGTAAGATCGAAACTCACGCGACGCAGCCATTTTTCGCGGGAGGATTCTTCTGCTGGAACCACTCCTTGGGAAGCGAAACTTTCTTCGATAAATTGATCCAACTCGTTTCTCGCCCAGGTTGATTCACGCGAAGGTGCATCCACTGATTTCGGCAACGGCTTAAAAGACCAATGAGTATCGTAGGGCGCTCCCTCTTCTATCCAGCGATCCAATAGCTTCCGCTCCTCATCCGAAAGAGCCAGATTGGAATCGGGCGGCGGCATTCGGTCCTCCTCCTCTTCGTCCCATATGCGCCAGTGCAAATCGCTTTCCTCGAGATTGCCAGGCACAATGCCGAAAAACCCGTCTCCCAAATCAGCTGTAGCATGCTCACGCGTGTCTAGCCTGAATTCGGATCTCTGGTTCTCTGCGCCGGGTCCGTGACACCTGAAACACCGGTCGGAGAGAATCGGGCGAATATCCTCGTTGAACGACAGTGGGGCCTTCTCTGCAATGAGCGACGAAGTCATTAAGTTCACGAGGATCAATGAGGGTACGATTCGAGATTTCATCGAGAGCAAGCAACCATAGCGCCACTGGCCAGCATAGCCTTGTATCGAGAAAATCATAATTGGCACATTTTAAGGGTCAACGGAATTGCTTTCGGTAAGCTAGGGGAGTCACGTAAGTCACTGTCTTGAAGTGCTTCGCGATTTGACTATGATCATAGAACCCAGCTTTCGCAACGCTCTTATTAATCATGTTCAACAATTTTTGGGCGACCTCTATTCGCAGTTTAAGGATGTAATCGCTTGGCGATATCCGAAGAGGCTCTTTCTATCTAAGCTTACTTGCATGATCGGGAGCCCGCTAGAAACCATCCTGATACTAACCGGCTACGTCGACATCAGCCAACCGTCCGAAACCCACCGCGCAACTCACCGGCCCCCGTGGCTCCGAAGTTTGCCTCAAACCGGGGGTCGATGGGGCGACTGTTGGGCATGCTCAACCAAATCCGGAAAAGGCGTCGCCTATCCTCTGGATTTCCGTGGTCCTTGAAGGCCGTTCGGCGATGCAGGGTGGTCCAATTGTTCAGTAAAAGAATATCTCCTGGCTCTTGAGTAAGACGAATAGATTGATCCGCTTCGTTAGCCACCTCCTCGAGATAATCCAAAGCTTCGATCTGTGTCGGGCTCAAATCGGAAAGCTCCGGATCAGCGTGAGCCCGATCGATCAACACCCGAAGAAAGCTGCAGGCGAAGAAGCCATCGCGAAAAGAAAAAATAGACTGTTCGCAATAGGGAAGTTCGTTGCCCAGATCTACCGCATGCCTTTTGTAGACGAATGGCTGCATCAAGATCTCTAGCAAGTCTGGCCGACGCTTGCCGATCTCGTTGAAAAGATGCATCGAACTCACTAATTCGTTCTCGCCTCCCCTCTTCGCCTTTCGCCAGCACAGAAAAGCGATGACATCGCAGCGATCCGTATGAAACGAAAGTTTTTTGTTCGTATTAGGGCCACGCATACGAGGGTCGGTATCCGCAAATCCGGCATTCGCCACATCAAACGCCTTTTCCCCCTTTTCGTTCTGGGAAAGCAGTGTTCCAAGTTGGGAGCACCAGTCCATAAACGCAGTTCTCGCTCCATCAAGATCATACTGAGCGATAGGAAATCCACTCAACATCAAAGCTCCAGGGCCGGATTCTAGTTCCTCGCGGATTTGCAAGGGATTTGCCTCCTCAAAACGTCCTTGCCATTCCGTTCGGCTCACTAAGTCGTCTCTTTTCCAAACGCCTGCTCCTGTCAACATTTCTACCTGCATAGCTTCCGAACTTGAAGGGCAATATGAGGCCGGGCAATGGTCTTTGTATCGAGATCGTGTTCGCTGCCGTTTGCGGAGCAAAGAAAAGTGGAGCCCGATCTACCCATCTCAGCTCTCAGGATGTTTATAACAACCTCTGTTTGAAGCCAGCTACTTGACTCCTCTGGAGAGGCCCAATGAAATGCAAAACCAGCCTCCCCGTGAGGAGAGGCTGGCCCCGTAATCACAAAGCCTCACGACTTTGCAAATTGGTTAAGGTGTGAGCTTACTCAACGATGGTCACGTCGATGAGAACCTCGCCACCCCCGCCAGCTACGTCGCTAACCACGACGGTATAAACACCTTCAGTAAGCGTTACGAGAGCAGCCGTACTGGTCGTGTCGTCCGTGGGAAGAGCGTTGCCTTGGAAATCGTTAGTGGCCAAGAACGGAGGGAGACCGGCGAATGCTACTGCCGCAACGATTCGAGCCGCGCTTTCCGCTCCACCGCTGTCCCAATTGTCAACCGTCGCGATCACGTCAGCAGGATGACCATCGAACCTGGACTTGTTCAGGGTCATGGTCGGGTCAGCCATGAAGCCGGTTACTCCGAAATCTTGAAGCTTGGGTCCAACCGCGCGAATGAGGACGGTTTTCGTTCCGGTGATGGTGAAACCTGCGATTGTGCTTCCGCCATCGGCAACGGCAAATAGGATGAGGAAGAAAAGTAATTCTGCATCCAGCATGCAACTTTTCCCGTCTCATGAAGCAGCATTAGCACTTTAGCATCTTGCGAAAAGCAACAGACGAAGAATAATTGACGCCCCTTTTCATGAGCGCTCCCAACTCGATTCTTATTACAACGATAGCCACCCTTCTATCTAGCGCCTCATCAGCCTTCGATCACCAGAAGCTAGATAAGATCGATCAAGCGATTGAGACAGCGATCAATGAGACGCTAACCCCAGGAGCAGTCTTTTGGCTCGAAAAACGTGGGCAAACCTATGCGAACGTCTATGGCCATATGTCTTTGGAGCCGGAGAAAATGCCCGGTCGAATTGACGCCATCTATGATTCCGCGTCTTTGACCAAAGTGGTCGCCACTACTCCAGCCGTTATGCTACTAGTGGAACAAGAGGCGATCGAGATAGATGCCATGGTATCTACCTACCTCGACAATTTCGACAATAAGGGCAAAGAGGTCATCACAATCCGCCACTTGATGACCCACACATCTGGCTTAAAGCCAGGAATTCCTCTGACCATCGAGATGAATGGCGTATCCAAAGGTTGGATTGGCTACGAAATGGCTATTGCCCTAGCCAAAGCCGAAGAAGTTCAACATCCTCCCGGAACCGGATTTATCTACAGCGATATCAACTTCATTTTATTGGGCGAAATCATCCAGCAAGTAACCGGCCAGCGGTTGGAAGACTTTACTCGCGAATCCGTTTTTCGGCCTTTGGGCATGAAAGATACCGGTTACCTGCCGTCGCAAAATCTTAGATACCGCACTGCCCCAACCAAATGGTTGGACGGTAAGATGCAACGAGGTACCCCCAACAATCCCATTTGCCGTCGAACGGGAGGCGTTCATGGCCATGCTGGCATATTCACAACCGCTGCCGACTTGGCTCGATACTGCCGTATGATTCTAAACAACGGGGAACTGGATGGAGTTCGCTTTCTCCAACCCAAAACCGTTCGATTGATGACATCCGTTCAATCGCCCGAAGAAGTGGAACACCTGCGCGGCCTGGGATGGGACATCGATAGCAGCTATTCGAGCCAGCGTGGAGAGATCTTCCCGGTCGGCGGGTTTGGCCACACCGGCTTCACCGGTCCCAGTATATGGATAGATCCTTCTTCCGAAACCTTTGTCATCTTCATGAGCAACCGAATTCACCCTAACGGCAAGGGCAATGTCGTCCCGCTCCGCAAACGTTTGGGTACACTAGCCGCCGAAGCGGTCGGGTATTAGAATTTTTGAAGATAGGGAGGTGCGGCCATGAGCTATGCTGACATCGTGGACATGGAGACGCTGGTATCAAACGACAACGCGGACGTGGGAAATCTTGGATACGTCACCAACACGGCCCTTCGCGGCAAGTTGAAGTCG